>DATMBW010000053.1:0-3273 GCA_035559095.1 Ramlibacter sp. | reverse complement strand
CGCCGGCAGCTGGCTCAGGGCGCGGTGGTTGCCGCTGGCGATCGGCCTGCAGGCCGCCATCGTGTTGACGCTGGCGCTTGCCTGGTGGATCGCTCCGCAGCGTGACGAGCCGTATCGTGCGCTCGGCGCTGCCCCGGCGGTGACCGCGAACGTGCTGGTCGTATTTCGCCCGACGGCAACCGAGACGGACATCCGTCGCGCCTTGCGGGCCCATAGGGCACAGCTCGTGGGTGGCCCGACCGCGACCGACGCCTATCTGCTGCGCCTGTCTTCGCTCTCCCCCGAGGCTATTTCGCGCTTGCGAGCCGACGGTACAGTGCTGCGCGTCGAGTCGCTGGAGGGTGATGCGCGATGATCAAGTCGCTGATAGTGGCATGGATCATTGCGTGCTTCGCCCTGCCCGTGGCTGGCGCTGACGCTGCGCAGCCCGGCGCTGAGACACCGCGACAGGTGCTGGTGCTGCTGAACATGCCGCCACCGCATTTCCGGCCCGACAGCAATTACTCGGGGGGCTATGCCGAGACAGCAGGCCGGGCCGCGCGGCGTCGCATCGCGTCGGCGCTCGCCCGCTCTTACGGCCTGCAGATGGTGACCGATTGGCCGATGCCGGCGCTGGGCCTGGACTGCTATGTGATGGATGTGCCAGCCCCGATGCAACCGAGCGACGTCGCCAGCCGCCTCACCAGCGAACCGGGCGTGGCATGGGCGCAGGTGATGAACATTTTTCAGCCCCTGGGCCGCGATGATGTGGCGGTTGGCCGGCCATCCGCATCCCGGCAGTGGCCGCTGGCCGAGCTGCACCAGTCGGTGACCGGCCGCGGTGTGCGTATCGCCGTCATCGATAGCTCGATCCAGGCCGACCATCCGGGCCTGTCGGAGCAGGTCGCGACCCGGCTGAACCTGGTGGCCGATCGGCCAGACACTGCCGAGCTTCACGGCACTGCGGTGGCCGGCGTCATTGCCGCGCGCTCCGACAGCCGCATCGGCATCGTCGGCGTCGCCCCGCTGGCACGGATTCTCGCCCTGCGCGCTTGCTGGCAAGCGGCTGACACGCTATGTACCAGCCTGAGCCTGGCCCTGGCATTGAGCGCGGCCCTCGAAAACAACGCCGACATCATCAACCTGAGCCTGGGTGGCCCGCCAGACCGGCTGATCCAGCGCCTGATCGAGGCGGCCCTGGCACGCGGCATTCCGGTCGTCGCTGCGATGAACCGCGCCGTGGCCAATGGCGGCTTTCCGGCAGCGTTGCCGGGCGTGATTTCCGTCGCCGATGCGCCCTCCACCCGATCACCGGGCGCGGTTGCCGCTCCGGGCACCGACGTGCTCACCACCCTGCCCGGCTCTCGCTGGGGCGTCGTCTCGGGCTCCTCGTATGCGGCCGCGCACGTCAGCGGCCTGGTTGCACTGATCATTGATGCCCGATCGCGCAACACAGCCATGAGCGGCCGCCATCACGCGCCGATGGCCACCGATCTGGTGGCGGATCCCGACGGCCGTATCGATGCCTGCGCCACGCTGGCACGCGCATTGGTGGCTTGCGGTTGCAGCTGCAGTTCGGCTCGCCGTTCCGTCGACTCGATTGCGCGGCACTGACGTGCGCGACCGTTCAGCGTCTTCGCGCCGCGGCCGCATGGCGGGGTGCGCGGCCGCCGGCCTGCTGCTGTCGCTGGCTGCGCGGGCCCAATTGAGCGCTACTGTCAGCGCCGACTCGGACTACCGGTTCCGCGGCGTCATGCTCAGCGGTTCCGGGCCGGCCATACGGCTCACCGGCAATATCGACACTCCCTCCGGCTGGTACGCCGGGGCGTCAGCGACCCAGGCGCAGCTAGTACACGATGACAGCTACACCCAGCTGGTCGGCTATGGCGGATACGCCACTCGCGTCGTCGAAGGGCGCAGCTGGGAGTTCGGCGCCAGCTATGCCCATTTCATCGGCCGCTCGCTGTACGACTTCGGGGAGGCCTACATCGGCATCACGTCGCGACGCTGGAGCCTGCACCTGAACTACTCACCCGACTATTTCGGGCGCCACGTGCAAACAGCCTACCTCGACGCCAGTGGCCATGTGCCGCTCAACGATCTTGTGCGGCTGTTCGCGCATGTCGGGCTGCTGGCACCGCTGAGCCGCCGCGAACTCGGCGGTGCGGATGCAAACCGGACACGTGCCGACTTCCGTGCCGGCGCCGGCTATGCCGCAGGCAACGCGGACTTGCAGGTCGCGTGGACGGTGACGAGCCCCGGCGGTCCTTTTCCGGCGCCGACCGCGCAGCGCCGCGCCGGATGGCTGTTCAGCGCTTTGTATTCCTTCTGACGCTGATGCTCGCCGCCGCCATGGCCGAGTGAACCTTTCGGGCGTGCCCGGGAATACACGGGTGAAACGCTGCGCGGGTGGCGCGGCGGCCTGTCATGAAAGGAGAACCCGATGCCCGCTTATCCGAAGCTGCGCTGGCTGGCCTGCGTGGCCGCGATCCTGTTGACCGCCTGTGGCGGCGGCGGTGGTAGTGGTGATGACGTTGGTGCTGGTGGTGGTGCCCCAGGCCTAGGTTCCGGCACGGCAATGAGCTATGCCGTGACCAACCTGGTGTCCGATAGTGGCGCGGGCAACCCGAACTCCAGCGCCCACACCGACGCGCACCTCGTCAACCCCTGGGGCGTGGTGTTCAATCCGAGCGCATTTGTCTGGGTCGCGAACAACGGCACGTCGAGTTCGACTCTCTACGACGGCAATGGCGTTCCGCAAACGCTGGTGGTGGCCATTCCGCCCGGTAACGCCGGCACCGCAAGGCCGACCGGTATCGTCTTCAATGGCAATAGTCAGAGTTTCAAGGTCACGCAAGGCAGCGTGTCCGGCGGGGGCATCTTCATCTTCGCCGGCGAAGCCGGCACCATTTCGGGCTGGTCGCCAACCGTCAATTCGACTAACGCGATCACTGCCGTCAATGACGGCGCTGCGGGCGCTGTTTACAAAGGCCTGGCGATCGCCAGCCGGGGCGGATCGGATTTTCTTTACGCAACCGATTTCCGGCATGCGACGGTCAATGTGTTCGACGCGACCTTTGCGAGGGTCAGCGTCGCGGGTGCTTTCACCGATTCGGCTTTGCCGGCGGGCTTCGCGCCGTATGGGATCCAGACCCTGAACGGCCTGATCTATGTCGCCTATGCCAGGCAGGACGCGTCGGCAACCAGTGCAGTTGCCGGGGCAGGGCTGTGCATCGTCGATGTTTTCGACACGGCCGGCAATCTGATGCAACGCTTGATTCCGGCAGGCGGCGC
>DATMBW010000052.1:0-9137 GCA_035559095.1 Ramlibacter sp. | reverse complement strand
CCTTGGGCGGACGGCCCGGCTTTTTCTTCACCACCTCGTCGGCGGCTGCCGCCGCCTTGGCGGTCTTTTTCCCGTCATCCTTCGCGGTGGCTTTTTCGGACGGCTTGGCATGGGACTTCGTTAGGGGCACTGGCTTCACTTTCTTTACGGGCTTGGCAGGCGCCTTGGCCTGCGCTGAGGACGCGGTCTTCACAACCTTGAGCTTTGCCTTGGGGGCGGCCACGGGTTTGATCATTTTTTTGGCGACCGGTTTCGCAGCGGGCTTCACGAGCTTTCCGGACTTTTGAGCGGGCATGAAATACCTCGGAACTTCAAAAAAAACAGAAACACAAAAAGCGCCACTTCAACCCGGCGCGGGGAGAAAGAACGCGCGAAACGCCCCGAAAGGGGAGTTCAGCTGTCCTTCAAGGGGCAAGATGGGTGGGCGAACATTTGGGGTGCAGTCCTTGCGGTGAGATGGCCGGTCGGGAGCTTTGTGTCCGCGGTTGGCCGGGTCCGGAGGTGCTGCTGTCGCTCTTGCCGCTAGCAAACCAAACATTATACCTTTGTCACCGTTTTTCAAGGGCTTGTTGTTTTTTGAGCGCAAACTGCCGGCGGATCAGCTGCTCCTCCTGTGCCGCCCGGCCGGGGTCGGTGGACGGCAGGGCCTGGATGCGCTTGAGTTCCGCGTCGAGGACGTCGAGCTGGAGCCGCAGGACGGCGGCATGAAGATCGGCCAAGGGCATCTCGGGGTCTTCCACCAGCCGGCCGGACGGCTGCAGGTTGTCCAGCGCGATGATGCGGCGCGCCGCCGCCTCGAAGGGCTGGCCCTCGAGCCCCACGGCCAGCGCGGCGAGCGGCTGGGGGCCATGCTCATGGGTCTGATGGTCGATCCACCGGAACAGGTCGCCGAAGTCGCCGTCCAGCGCGCACAAGGCCTCATGGTCGCCCGAGCTGAGCACTTCCCACAAGCCCGAGTTCGCCAGCAGCAGGCGTGCGATGTTGCTTGCGCTGGCTTCGATCGAAGGCCGGATTCCGAGCCGCCTGGACGATCCCCCGGGTGCGAGGCGGGGACGGCGCTGGTAGTCCGCGCCCGCGCGCGCTCCCGCGGCGGCGCCGGGCCGGCCCCCCGCGGTCGGGGCCCAAAGCGCACCGAGCTCGCGTGCGTCCAGCTGGACATGCTCGGCGATCTCACCCAGCAACTGCCGGCGCAGGGCGCCTTCGGGCAACTGGCTCCACAGCGGCCTGGCATTCGCGACCATGTGAGCGCGGCCCTCGGCCGTGGCGAGGTCGCAGCCCTCGCGCGCGGCCTCGATGAGGAACCGCGAGAGCGGCGTCGCCTCGCTGACGTAGCGCGAAAAGGCCTCCCGGCCGAACTCGCGGATGTAGCTGTCGGGGTCGTGTTCGGCCGGCAGGAACAGGAATTTCACGCTGCGCACGTCGGTGGCATAGGGCAGGGCGCCATCGAGCGCCTTGCGCGCGGCGCGCCGGCCGGCGTCGTCGCCGTCGAAACTGAACACCACCGCGTCGGTGAAACGAAACAGTTTTTGCACGTGGTCGGCAGTACACGCGGTGCCGAGCGTCGCCACCGCGTTCGGAAAGCCGAGCTGGGCCAGCGCCACGACATCCATGTAGCCTTCTGTCACGAGCACATACCCCTGCTCGCGCAGCGCGTTGCGCGCCTCGAACAGGCCATAGAGCTCCCGGCCCTTGCTGAACACCGGCGTTTCCGGCGAGTTCAGGTATTTCGGCGTCCCTTCCCCCAGCACGCGGCCGCCGAAGCCGATGCACTCGCCCTTGACGTTGCGGATGGGAAACATCACGCGGTCGCGAAAGCGGTCGTAGCGCTTGTCCTCCTCGTCGTTCACGATGACCAGGCCACTTTCGACCAGCAGGGGGTCGTCGTAGCCGGGAAATACGCTGGCCAGGCTGTGCCATCCCTCGGGTGCATAGCCCAGGCCGAACTGTTTGGCGACGGCGCCGGAAACGCCGCGTCCCTTGAGGTAGTCCACGGCGCGCGCGGACTCCCTCAGGTGCTTGCGGTACGCCTGGCACGCCTTCTCGAGCACGTCGGACAGCGTCGCCTGCTTCTCGCGCTGCTGGGCGGCCCGGGCCCGGTCCTGCGGCGAGGCGTCTTCCTCGGGCACCTGCATGCCGTACTGCTGGGCCAGTTCCTTGACGGCTTCGACGAAGTTCATGCCGGCGTGGTCGATCAGGAACCCGATCGCATTGCCGTTCTTGCCGCAGCCGAAGCAATGGTAGAACTGCTTGGTCGGGCTGACGGAAAACGAAGGCGACTTTTCCCCATGGAACGGGCATAGTCCCATGTAGTTCGCACCGCCCTTCTTCAGCTGCACGTAGCGGCCGACGATCTCCACCACGTCGGCGCGGGCCACCAACTCCTGGATGAACGACTGTGGAATGGTCATTTAACCGGTATTCTTACTGAATGCCGCACCGCGCGGCGAGGCGCCAGCCTCATGGCCCGCCGGACCAGCGGGAAAATTCGGAGACAAGTCATGCGCCATATTTTCGACCAGGACCTGCCGCGCAACGAAGCCAATTTCGCGCCGCTGTCGCCGCTTTCGTTCATGGCGCGCACGGCCGAGATCTATCCGCAGCGCCTGGCCGTGATCCACGGTGAACTGCGCCTGACCTGGGGCGAGCTGTACGGGCGCTGCCGCCGGCTGGCCAGCGCCCTGGCAAAAAATGGCATCGGCAAGGGCGATACCGTCGCGGTGATGCTGCCCAACACACCCCCCATGGTGGAAGCGCATTTCGGCATCCCCATGGCCGGCGCGGTGCTCAACGCCATGAACACGCGGCTGGACGCCCAGACGATCGCTTTCATGCTGGAGCACGGGGAGGCCAGGGCGGTGATCGTGGACCCCGAGTTCGCCGGGGTGATGAAAAACGCCATTTCGCTGCGCAATCAACAGCGCCCGCTGCTGGTGATCGATGTCGAAGACGCGCTGTACACGGGCCCCGTGGAGCGCGCCGGCACCATCGCTTATGAAGCGTTCGTCGCCGGCGGCGATGCGGATTTCGAATGGCAGCTGCCGGCCGACGAGTGGGACGCGATCGCCCTGAACTACACCAGCGGCACCACCGGCAACCCCAAGGGCGTCGTCTATCACCACCGTGGCGCGGCGGCGAACGCGATCTCCAACATCCTCGAATGGGACATGCCCAAGCACCCGGTGTACCTGTGGACGCTGCCCATGTTCCACTGCAACGGCTGGTGCTTTCCCTGGACCATCGCGGCGCGGGCGGGCATCAACGTGTGCCTGCGCAAGGTGGAGGCCGAGGCGATCCTCGATGCGATCAAGGCGCATGGCGTCACCCACTACTGCGGCGCGCCCATCGTGCAGGGGATGCTGGTGAACGCGCCCGAGGTGATGAAGCAGGGCCTGCCCAAGGGGGTCAAGGCCATGGTGGCCGGAGCCGCCCCGCCTGCGTCGATGATCGAGGGCATGGAGCGCATGGGCTTCGACCTCACCCACGTCTATGGCCTCACGGAGGTCTACGGCCCGGCCACGGTCTGCCCCAAGCACGACGAGTGGAACGCGATGGACGTTGGCGAGCGCGCCCGGCTCAATGCGCGCCAGGGCGTGCGCTACCACCTGCAGCGCGACGCGCGCGTCATCGATCCGCTGACCATGAAGCCGGTCCCCATGGACGGCGAGACCATGGGCGAGATCATGTTCCGCGGCAACATCGTGATGAAGGGCTACCTGAAGAACGCCGCAGAGACGCAGGAAGCGTTTGCCGGCGGCTGGTTCCACACCGGCGACCTGGCGGTGCAGTACCCCGACGGCTACATGAAAATCAAGGACCGCAGCAAGGACATCATCATCTCGGGCGGCGAGAACATTTCTTCCATCGAAGTGGAAGACGTGCTGTACCGGCACCCCGACGTGCTGGCGGCAGCCGTGGTCGCCAAGCCCGACGAGCGCTGGGGCGAAACGCCCTGCGCCTTTGTGGAGCTCAAGGCCGGCGCGACGGTCACCCGCGAGGAGATCGTGGCCCACTGCAAGAAGCACCTGGCGGGGTTCAAGGTGCCCCGGGCCGTCGTGTTCGGCGAACTACCCAAGACCTCCACCGGCAAGATCCAGAAGTTCGAACTGCGCAAGCACGCCGGCTCGGCCGCGGCGATCGACGTTTAGTTGGTCAGGTCTTCATCGCGAGCCCCAGCTTCTCGATGATGACCTTTTCCTTCTGGTACTGGTCGCGGATGAACTGGGCGTAGTCCTCGCTGTTCATGTAGATCACCGACTGGTCGTATTTCTCGAAGGTGGCCAGCACCGCCGGATCTTCGATCGCTTTCTTGAAGCCGTCGTGCAGTTTGCGCGTCACCGCGGGGTCCATGCCCTTGGGACCGCCGATGCCGAACGGCGAATCCGCCAGCGTCTCGTACCCCAGCTCATGCAGCGTAGGCACGTTGGGCCAACGCTTGGTGCGCTTGGCGCCATAGGTGGCCAGCAGCCGCATGGTGCCCGCATCCACATGGGATGCCCAGCCGGTGGAATCGCTGTGCGACATCACATGGCCGCCCAGCAGCGACTGCATGCCCTCGGCCACGCCCTTGAAGGGGACGTGCTGCAGCTTGATACCCGCCTTGAACGCGAACTCCTCCACGGCAAGATGCGGCGTGGTGCCGTTGCCCGGCGAGCCGAAGGTGAATTTCCCGGGATTGGCCTTGGCGTAATCGACGAGATCCTTGACCGACTTGATCGGCGAGTCGGTGCGCACCACCAGCCCGAAGGTGTAGCCGGTCAGGCACGCGATGTAGGTGAAGTCCTTGAGCGGGTCGAACTGCATCTTCTGCATGTGCGGCAGCCGCGCCACGCCAATGGTCAGCTGCGACAGCGTGTAGCCGTCGGGCTTGGCCGACACGAGTTCGTTCGGGCCCAGCATGCCGCTGGCACCGGCCTTGTTCTCGACGATCATCTGCCCGCCCATGGCCCGGGCGGCGCTCTCGGCGATGGATCGCATCACCGCGTCGGTGGATCCCCCCGCAGGCCACGGGCAGATCAGCTTGATCGGACGGCTGGGGAAGGGCTGCGCCTGGGCCAAGGCGGGCAGCGCGATGGCGGCGGATGAGGCAAGCGCCGCCTGCACGAAGCGGCGGCGGTTCGGTTGATGCAGGTTCATCGATGTCTCCTGGGCAGGAAGCCGCGCCGCTGCGACATGGCGGTGCCGACTCCCGAATCTAGGCCGGCGCCGGGCTGCCGGCTTCAGGGTTAGCAGGGGGGTCGCGTCGCCTGCAGGACACAAATCGTACGGGCGAACCGCGGTGCAGAACGCATACTGGCCGCATGCGGATCCTCAGCCCCCAAGCGGCACACGTGGTCGCGCACCCTGGCCGGTTCGCCTGGTGTGTGCTCAAGGCGTTCAAGGCCAACCAGGGGCTGCTGCTGGCCGGTGCGGTTGCGTACTACGCGCTGCTATCGGTGGTGCCGCTGCTGATCCTCGCGGTGATCGCGCTGTCGCACGTGGTCGACCAGGCCGAGCTGCTGCAGACCCTGGGGCGTTACCTCGAATGGCTGATGCCGGGCCAGAGCCGCGCCATCGTCGCCGAGCTGGGAAATTTCCTGGCGCACCGCGACGTCATCGGCTGGGTGCTGCTGGGCACCATGCTGTTCTTCAGCTCGCTGGCCTTCACGGTGCTGGAGAACGCCATGTCCGTGATCTTCCTGCACCGCATCGCGATCCGGAAGCGCCGCTACATCATTTCGGTGCTGCTGCCGTACTGCTACATCCTCAGCCTGGGCTTTGGCCTGCTGGTGGTCACGCTCGTGTCGGGCAGCCTGCAAGCCATGGGCGAGGAGAGTGTGCATTTCCTGGGCCGCGAATGGTCGCTCAAGGGCGTGTCGGGCCTGCTGCTGTACCTGCTGGGCCTGACGGGCGAGATTTTCGTGCTGACCTCGGTGTACATGGTGATGCCGGTGGGCCGGCTGTCGCTGCGCCACGCGCTCTTGGGCGGCGTCACGGCGGCATTGCTCTGGGAAATCACGCGGCACGTGCTGGTCTGGTACTTCAGCACGCTGTCGCAGGTCAACGTGGTCTACGGCTCGCTCACCACCGCGATCGTGGTGTTGCTCAGCCTCGAGATCGCCGCCGCCCTGTTGCTGCTGGGCGCCCAGGTGATCTCGGAGTACGAGCGCATCGACCGGCCCGGAGAACCCGAGCCGGCCAACCCGCTGCGCACGGAAGAGGCGCGCTAGTCGCCCCGCACCACGCCTTCGCGGCGTGGATCGGCCCCGCCGAAAAAGCCCGTCGGCGTCTTCTGAATGGCCTGCAGGCCGCTGGTCATGGCCTGCTCGCGGACCTCGGCGCCGCGGGCGCGCAGCGCCTCCACGGTGGCGGGGGGAAACCGCTTTTCTTCCAGGATGCTGGGCCCGTTGAGCGAGCCGAAGTTCGGCAAGCTGATCGCCTGCTGTGTGTTCAGGCCCCAGTTGAGCACGCCGTAAAGCGTCTTCGTCGTGAAGTGGATGATCAGCGCGCCGCCGGGGCTGCCGCCGCTCATCACGAGCTGGCCCGTCGCTTTGTCGAACACCAGTGTCGGAGCCATCGACGAGCGCGGGCGCTTGCCGGCCTGCACGCGGTTGGCGATCGGCGCGCCCTGGGCGTCGGCGGGCGCGAAACTGAAATCGGTGAGTTCGTTGTTCAGCAGGAATCCGCCGGCTCCGCCCTTGACGCTGACCATCTGGCGGGCCCCGAAGACGTCCTCGATCGTGGTGGTCATGGCGATTGCGTTGCCATAGGCATCGACGATGCTGATGTGCGATGTTCCGTATTCGGGCTGCTCCGGGCTCGGTGCATAAGCCGCCTTGACCGGCCCCGGCACGCCCGCCTGGGCCACTTTCATGCTTTGCGGGCCGATCAGCCGCGCGCGCTCGGCAAGATAAGAGGGCTCGAGCAGGCTCATCCAGTTGCCCGCGGGGGGCTGGACGAAATCCGGGTCGCCCAGGTATTGGCCTCGGTCGGCGAATGCCAACCGCGACGCCTCCAGGTACAGGTGCAGCCAGTTGGTGCCCGGCAGGCCGTTTTCCAGGGGGATGGCGTCGGCATGCGCGTGGTTCAGGATGCCCAGGATCTGCCCGACGGCGATGGCTCCGGAACTGGGGGGCGGAAAGCCGCAGATGCGGTAGTCCCTGCCCTTGGCCTTGTAGTCGTGGCAGATCGGCGCCCGCTTCCTGGGCTGGTAGCCGGCCAGATCGGCCAATGTCATCTTGCCGGGATTGCCCGCGTGGTCCTGGACCTTCTTGACGATGGCTTGCGCCACTTCACCTTCATGCAGGCCCTTCGAACCTTCGGCCGCGATCTTGCGAAGCACCGCCGCGAGCTCCGCATTGCGCAGGTTGAAGCCGACGTCGCGCGGGTCGCCGTCCGGCTTGAAGAAATACGCGGCCGCCACCGGATCTTTCTTCAGGTGCGCGTCGTCCTTGGCAAGGGTGTTCAGCCGCGGGCTGACCTTGAATCCCCCCTCGGCGAGCACGATGGCCGGCTCGAACAGCCTGGCCCAGGGCAGCTTCCCGTATTGCTTGTGCGCCATTTCCAGCACGCGCACGGTTCCAGGCACACCGACGGACCGGCCGCCCACGACGGCGTCGTAGAAGGCGAGGGGCTTGCCGTCGGCGCCCAGGAACAGCTTCTCGTCGGCGGCGGCCGGCGCGGTTTCGCGGCCGTCGAACGCCTCCACGTCCTTGCCGTTGTAGTGCAACAGGAAGGCGCCGCCGCCGATGCCGCTGGATTGCGGTTCGACCAAAGTCAGCACCATCTGAACGGCGATCGCCGCGTCGACGGCCGACCCGCCGGCCTTGAGCACCTGGTAGCCGGCGTCCGTCGCAAGGGGATTGGCGGCGGCAACCGCGAAGCGGGTGGTTGCCCAGCCCGGCTTCTCCGTGTACCCCGAAGGCGCCTCAGGCAGCAGCGGGGGGTTGTAGCTGAAGTTCGAAGGCGCCGTGGCGCAAGCGGCCAGAACGGCCGCGGTGGCCAGCAGCGCGAGCTTGAGTTTCATGGCATCTCCTCGTTAGAGCGAGATGCATGTTAATCCGAACTGCCGGAAATCAGCGCGGCGCGAGCCGGATCGCGCCGTCCAGCCGGATCACTTCACCGTTGAGCATGTCGTTTTCGAAGATGTGGCGCGCCAGCTTGGCGTAATCCTCGGGCGTGCCCAGTCGCGAAGGGAAGGGAACGCTGGCGGCCAGCGACGCCTGGACTTCCTTGGGCATGCCGAACATCATCGGCGTGCCGAAAATACCTGGGGCGATCGTCATGTTGCGGATGCCGTTGCGCGCCAGGTCGCGCGCGATCGGCAGTGTCATGCCGACCACGCCCCCCTTGGAGGCGCTGTACGCGGCCTGGCCGATCTGGCCGTCATAGGCCGCGACCGAAGCCGTCGAGATCAGGCAGCCGCGCTCGCCGGTGCTCTCCGGCTCGTTCTTGCACATGGCATCGGCCGCGAGGCGGATCATGTTGAAGCTGCCAATCAGGTTCACCGTGATGGTCTTGGTGAACACGCCGAACGAATGGGCGCCGGTTTTGCCCACCGTCTTCTCGGCCGGCGCGATTCCCGCGCAGTTGACCAGGCCCATCAGCTTGCCCAGCGACACCGCCTTGGCGACCACCGCCTGGGCATCGGCTTCCTGGCTGACGTCGCATTTGACGAAAGCGCCGCCGATCTCCTTGGCGATGGCTTCGCCCTTGTCCGCTTGCATGTCGGCGATCACGACCTTGCCGCCGTTGGCCGCCAGCATGCGCGCCGTGCCTTCACCGAGGCCCGACGCTCCGCCCGTGACGATGAAAACCTTGCCTTTGATGTCCATGAGTGCTCCTGGTTGACGTTAACGTAAACGTCATTATCGCGGACGCGAAGCGCCGCGATAATTCGTCGCGTTCGACGGGACTTGCAGCCCGTCAACGTGCCGAAAGAAAGCCCGACCTGAAGGCGGGCTTTCTTGTCGCTTCGGCGGTTGACCGGACCTGCGGGTTCGCGTCGAACGAGCCGAGTTGAACCCCACGCGATCCAGCATCTGCTGGACCTTTGCCTGGTTCGCGCCGACAGCGGCCAGTGGAATGGTTTCGGCCTTGAAGTCCCCGCCGCCACCCATCGTCTGCAGGGCGGGGTTGCTGACTTTCACGCCGCGGGCGAC
>DATMBW010000051.1:0-14404 GCA_035559095.1 Ramlibacter sp. | reverse complement strand
AGAGATGGCCGTTTGTAGGACGGGGCCGACGGCCGGAGGGGAGGTTTCGGAAACGGCCTGGCGCTTCAGGCGGCCGCCGCGCCCTTGGGCAGCACGGCCGAAATGCGGGTCCCGTTGCCCGGCGCGGAGATCACCGTCAGCCGCCCGCCCGAGGCTTCCACGCGATGGCGCATACCGGCCAGGCCATGGGTGGCAGCGCGGATCTCCGCGACGTTGAAACCCTTGCCGTCGTCCTTGATGTCCACTTCAACATGGTTGCCGTAGTTGCGGACGCTGATGTCCACCTGCTTGGCTTCGGCGTACTTGCCCACGTTGGTGAGCGATTCCTGGATCAGCCGATAGACCGTCAGCTGGCGCGATTCGTCCAGTTCGGTCTGCTCCACACTGGTCATGACCTCAACGCCCGATCGCTCGGAAAATTCGCGCGCCAGGATTTCCAGCGATGCCGTGAGCCCCAGGTTGGCCAGCGAAGAGGGCCGCAGGTCCTCGATGATGCGGCGCTTGAGCGCGATGCCGCTGTTCAGGGCCTCGGTCAGGTGCTGCAGCCGCTGGGTGATTTCGGGCGATGGCTGGGGCCCGAGCCGCGACTTCAGCCGCGCGACGTCGAGCTTCGCGGCGGTGAGCAGGGCGCCGAGCTCATCGTGCAGCTCGCGCGCCAGATGGCCGCGCTCTTCTTCGCGGACCTGCTGCAAGTGGGTGGCGAGCTCGGCCAGCGTGGCGGTGCGCTCGCGGACCTGCCGCTCCAGCAGGTCGCGCTCCTGCTGCAGGACCTGCTGCTGCCGTTCGCCGGCCAGATTGAGCGCCGTCGTCTGGCGCAGGTACAGATAGAAGGCCAGCAGGCCGGCCATCGTGGCCGTGGCGATGCCGATGCGCGACAGCAACAGGGAGCGCCGCACCTTGACCTGGCTCACTTCCATCCTGGCCGACGAGGCCGTGATGAGCTTGGTCGACTCGTCGCGGATCGCGTCCATGTACTGCTTGCCCACGTCGGTCATGAGGACGAACTTCCACGCGTCCTCGTTGCCCTGCTTGCGCATGCGCACCGATAGGTCCATCTCGGCCAGCTTGCGTTGCACGTTACGGGTGAGCTGATTGAGGATCATGAACTCGTCCGCGCTGGGCGCATAGGTCAGGCGCAATGCGTCCAGTTGCTGGCCGATCCCGGCCACGGCGGCATCGTAGGGTTCCAGGTACCGGGGGTCTCCCGTCAACAGGTAGCCGCGGGAGCCGGTTTCAGCGTCCAGCACGTGCTGCAGCACGCGGTTCAACGAGGCGCGGGTGCGCGAGGCCTCCGCGATATTGTCGAGGGCATCGGTCGACTGGTCATAGCCCGTCTCGTTGATCACGATCAGGACGCACGCGGCCAGGAGCGCCAGCGCGAGGCTGATCGCCATTTTCGGCATTGGGAACCAACGCATGAATCTCACTCCAAAGTGGCCGGGTTGTGCATAAAATTCTAGGTAATCATGACTGAAGGGTAGGACTTTTCAGCAAAAAGTTGGGCACAATGGGCCTCAAACTTGATTTCGAGAGAGTACAGACATGATCAAAGTCGGCATTGTGGATGACCACGCGATCGTGCGGTCCGGACTCAAACAGTTCTTTTCCGAGCAGGTTGACCTGCGCGTGGTGGGGGAGGCGGCCAGTGGCCGCGAGGCGATCGACCTGGTTCGCACCACCGAACTCGATGTTCTCGTCATGGACCTGTCCATGCCCGGGCAAAGCGGAATCGATGCGCTGGGCATGATCCGTGCCAAGGCGCCCGACGTCGGTATCCTGATCCTCTCGGGGTATCCTGAAGAGCATTACGCCATGAACCTGATCCGGCAGGGCGCCAGCGGCTACCTGAACAAGGAATGCGAGCCGATGGAGATCGTCAATGCGATCCGCACCATCGCGTTGGGCCGCCGCTACATCTCGCCGGCCGTCGCTGAATTGCTCGCCCAGCAGCTCAATCGCAAGGAGGGGGGTGCGCCTCACGAGCAGCTGTCCGAGCGCGAATTCCAGGTGTTCCTCAAACTCGCCAAGGGCGAGACGGCGGGCGACATCGCCAAGGCGCTGTCGCTGAGCGTGAAAACGGTCAGCACCTACCGCACGCGGCTGATGGAAAAAATGAGCCTTGCGTCCAACAGCGATCTCACGTACTACGCATTGAAGAACAAGCTGATCGACTGAAGGCGCGCGGCCGCGTTCACGCACGCGGCCGCGCGGCCTCGCATAGCTGGATGCAGTATTCGACCAGCGCGTCGATTTCATTGGATTTGTCGAATACCGCATCGGCTCCCAGCTCGGTGCAGCGCTTGCGCATGTCCGCCGTGGCGTAATTGCTGAGCACAACCACGCGCTGGCCGGGGCCGCGGCCGCGGCAGGCTTCAAGCACCCCGAGCCCGCCGCCTTGCTTCAGGAACAGGTCCACGATGGCCAGGTCCCATTGATCGGCGTGCCGGCCCAGCCAGGCCTTCGCGTCGTTCTCTGTTTCGGCCCAGCCCAATGCGTTGATTGACGCCAGTTCTTCCAGTGTCCCGATCAGGTTTTCACGGATCGTGACGTTGTCTTCGACGAAGTAGGTTCTCAATTCCACCGTGGGTCAATCCAAGGCGGGGCAAAGCCCCCCGCGTGTTCTTCTTGAGGGCGCTCCGCCTGGTCGATGTGTATCGGCATGTGTCCCCTGGCCACATTCATTCTGCCAGCCGTCCAGGGGTTGCCGCGTAGGAAGTTTCCTACGTTGCGCTTGTAGGCAGCCACTGACGCCACTTCTCGCAAGCTACTGACCGCGCAACACTTTTTCACCGCCCACACTGGGCTGAAACACCGGGCGGATGCATGTCCGACCGCTGGAGGCATTCCAGGATGGCGCAATGAGATTGTTGATCGAATCGGCCGTGATCTTTTTTGGCACCCTCATGGCGGCGGCGTTGATGGCGCTGGGTTTGCCTGATGTCGTGGGACGGGTGACGACGCATGCGGCGGCGCAGCCCGGGCAAGCCACGGAACAGGCGATGGCGACCGCGCTGCCGCGCGCGGCCCCGGACGCGAGGGCCGTGAATCCGGGCCCTTGAAGGCAGCCGCATGGTTGGCACGGCACCTGCCGCCGTCCCCCAAATCCGCCCGCCGTGGGTCAAGGCGCTCGCGGGTGCGCTGGCGCTTGCCGCCGTGCTGGCGTTGCTGGCCATCTTCTTTCCCTGGGACTTGCTGCGCGGGCCGCTGAACCGGTATGTGAGCGACATGACCGGACGCCACTTCGAGATCACGCGAAAGCTCGACGTGAAGCTGGGTCCCACGACCCGCATCCTGGCCGACGGGATCGAATTCGCCAATCCGGAGTGGGCCGCCGACCCGCACCTGGTCAAGGCCGAAAGCGCCGAGATCCGCATCGAACTGCTGCCGCTGCTCGAGCGGCGCATCGAGCTGCCGCTGGTGGAATTGCGCAAGCCCCAGCTGGGCTTGCAGGTGGAAGCGGACGGCCGGCGCAGTTGGGCCCTGGGACGCGATACGGCGGATCCGCGCAACATTCCCAACATCGGCGCGCTGGTGGTCGACCATGGCAGCGTGCATTTCATCGCGGCGCATCATGGCGCGGACATCCATACCGACTTTGCGATCCAGGGACCGCCGCAGCCGCCCGCCGGGTCGGGCACGCGGGTTCCTGCCGCAACCGGCACTTCCGCTGCGACGACCACCACCGCCACCGCGGCACCCGCTGGCGCGGCGATGCCCCTGAGTTTCAAGTCGCGAGGCACCTGGCAGAAGGAGCCGTTTACCGCGCAGGGCCGCACCGGCACCGTGCTTTACCTGAACGCACCGCTGCAGCGCCCGTTCCCGCTGGAAGTGAACGCCACGGCGGGGGCCACCACCCTGCGCGCGAGCGGCTCAATTGCCAGCCTCGCGACGCTCGACGGCGCCAACGCGGACTTCAACCTGCAGGGGCGCGACCTGGCCGACCTGTATAAGCTGGTGGGAGTGGTGCTGCCCGCGACGCCGCGCTACTCGCTGCACGGCAAGCTGTCCAAAGAGGGCAAGGTCTGGCACGTGCGGCAGATCGACGGCAAGCTCGGCAACTCGGACCTGGCGGGGGAGCTTTCGTACGACCGTGCGCGCGCGGTGCCGCTGCTGGCGGGCACGGTGCGGTCGCGATCGCTCGACTTCGACGACCTCGCGCCGCTGGTGGGCTTGCCGGAGCAGCCGCGCAGCGCCGCGGCCCTGCCCCACGTTTCCGGCGCGCGGGCGGTGGCGCCCGATGCGCGCGCAGCGCGGGGCCCCACGCGCAAGGTGTTGCCCGCTGCCGGCCTGGATACGGCGCGGCTCAGGGCGATGGACGCCGACGTGCGCTACGCGGCCGCGCGTATCAGCCAATTGCCCCTGGAGCGCATGACCGTTCACGTGAAGCTGCGCGACGGTGTGTTGCGGCTGGACCCCCTGAACCTGGGCGTGGCCGGCGGCAGCGTCGCCGGGCGCCTGCGCATCGACGGCACGAGCGATCCCGCGGTGGGCGAGGCCCACCTGGACGTGCGCTCGCTCGAGTTGAACAAGCTGTTTCCCCGCGTGACGATCACGCACGCCAGCCTCGGCAAGATGCACGGCGACATCGACCTGAAGGGTCGCGGCAACTCGGTGGCCCGGATGCTCGGCACCTCGTCCGGCAGCCTCGCACTGCTGATGGGGCCCGGCCAGATCAGCAACCTGCTGCTCGAGGTCGCAGGCCTGGACGGAGCGGAGATCGTCAAGTTCCTGTTGGGCGGCGACCAGAACGTGACGCTGCGCTGCGCCGCGGCGGCGTTCGACGTGGCGGGCGGACTGATGAACACGCGCGCGCTGGTGCTCGACACCACCGACACCGTCATCTATGGCAGCGGCCAGGTGAGCCTGGCCAATGAGGCGATCGACCTCACCTTGCGCCCGTACCCCAAGGACATGAGCATCCTCAGCCTGCGCTCGCCGCTGGTGGTCGCCGGCACCTTTGCCGGGCCGAAGGTCGGGCCGTACAAGGGCGCCCTGGCCGGCCGGGCTGGTCTCGCGCTGGCCCTGGCCGCGGTCCACCCTCTGCTGGCGCTGGCGGCCACGGTGGAAACCGGCCCGGGCCAGGACGCCAACTGCGGGCCGGCGTTGCGGGAAGCCGCTTCCACCTACGCCGCAGCGCGCATCGCCGTGCTGTCGCGGCCGCCGGAGCCGCAGAAGGCATTCCAGCTTGGAGGTCCCCGTGCTGCTGCCCCGGCCGCCGCGCCGGCGGCGTCGGGCGCGCCCGCAGCCCCCGGCGGCAAGACCGCCGACCAGGACCGTCGCGCGGCGAACGGCCCGGACACCCCCCCGCATGCGCCGGGTGTCCCCGGCCACCTCGGCGGTCCATAGTCGCTCACCGCGCAGCGCGTTCCTGCCGCAGGCTCACATGGCCCTAGCCAGTCATCTACGTGGTTGACAGCGGCGGGAGGCCGGCTAACACTGCGCTGCACACTGCCGGAGGAACGATGATTCACTTTGTATTGCATGACCCGCGCGACACGGTCGCGGTGGTGGTGGTCGAAGGCGTGAAGGCCGGCACCGGACTCACCGGATGGATCATGGACGACGACCGTACCGTGAAGCTGGTCGCGCGCCAGGACATCCCGATCGGCCACAAGATCGCGCTCAAGGACATGGCCGTGGGCGACACGGTCGTGAAGTACGGCATCGACATGGGCAAGGTGATCGCGCCGATCCAGGCCGGCCAGCACGCCCACGTGCACAACATCAAGACCAAGCGGTGGTAAGCATCATGTCCATCATCGACAGGGAAACGACCTTCCTGGGCTACCGCCGCGAAAACGGCCGCGTGGGCGTGCGCAACCACGTCATCATCCTGCCGCTGGACGACCTGTCCAATGCGGCGGCCGAGGCCGTGGCCCACAACATCAAGGGCGCGATGGCGATCCCGCATCCCTACGGCCGCCTGCAATTCGGCGCCGACCTGGAGCTGCATTTCCGCACGCTGATCGGCACCGGCTGCAACCCGAACGTGGCCGCCGTGGTGGTGATCGGCATCGAGGACGGCTGGACCAGGAAAGTCGTGGACGGCATCGCGGCGACCGGCAAGCCGGTGAGCGGCTTCGGCATCGAGCTGCATGGCGATCACGACACGATCATGCGCGCCAGCAAGGCCGCGCGCGAGTACGTGCAGGGGGCCAGCGAAAAGCAGCGCGAACGCTGCGGCATCGCCGAGCTGTGGGTGTCCACCAAGTGCGGCGAGTCGGACACCACCTCGGGCTGCGGCGCGAACCCCACCGTGGGCAACGCATTCGACAAGCTGCATCCGCTGGGCAACTACCTGTGCTTCGGCGAAACGACCGAGCTCACGGGCGGGGAACATATCGTGGCCGCGCGCTGCGCCAATGACGCGGTGCGGGAGAAGTTCATGTTCATGTTCGATCGCTACCAGGAGGTGATCAACCGCCACAAGACCAGCGACCTGTCCGACTCGCAGCCGACCAAGGGCAACATCGCCGGCGGCCTCACCACGATCGAGGAGAAGGCCCTGGGCAACATCCAGAAGATCGGCAAGACCTGCAGCGTCGACGGCGTGATCGACAAGGCCGAGGTGCCCTGGCATCCCGGCCTGTGGTTCATGGACTCCTCCAGTGCCGCGGCCGAAATGGTGACGCTGTGCGCCGCCTCGGGTTTCGCGGTGCACCTGTTCCCCACCGGGCAGGGCAACGTCATCGGCAACCCGATCCTGCCGGTGATCAAGATCTGCGCGAACCCGCGCACCGTGCGGCTGATGGGCGAGCACATCGACGTGGACACCTCGGGGCTGCTCCAGCGCGAGATCACGCTCGACCAGGCCGGCGACAGGCTGCTTCAAGCCATGCTGCGCACGGCCAACGGCCGGCTCACGGCGGCCGAGGCGCTGGGCCATCGTGAGTTCGTGCTGACGCGGCTGTACGAGTCGGCTTGAGGAATACCCTATTCGAATTTCGCCTCAGCCGCCCCGCCGCCCGCTGCACACCGGGCACGCCGGGTTGCGCGGCACGCGCACCTCGTTCCATTCCATCGCGCGGCCGTCCAGCATCTGCAGCCGGCCCGCAAGCGAACTGCCGGCGCCCGAGAGCAGCTTGAGCGCCTCGGCCGCCTGCATGGCGCCGATGATGCCCACCAGCGGCGCGAACACGCCCATCGTCGCGCAGCGTGTCTCCTCGAATTCGTCCGAAGGCGCGAACACGCAGGCATAGCAGGGGGATGCCTCGTCGCGCGTGTCGTACACGGAAATCTGGCCGTCGAACCGGATCGCGGCACCCGACACCAGCGGCTTGCCGTGCTTGACGCAAGCCGCGTTGACCGCCTGGCGCGTCTTGAAGTTGTCGCAGCAATCCACGACCACGTCGGCCTGCGCGACCCAATCGTCCAGCAGCGCCGCATCCGCCCGCGCGGTCAAGGCCCGCACCCGCGGCTCGGGATTGATGGCCGCGATGGCCGCCTGCGCCGAAAGCGCCTTGGCCGCGCCGATGCGCGCCATGTTGTGGGCGATCTGCCGCTGCAGGTTCGTCAGGTCCACCGTGTCGTGGTCCACCAGAGTGATGTGCCCGACGCCGGCCGTGCCCAGGTACAGCGCCACCGGCGAGCCCAGGCCGCCCGCGCCGATCACCAATGCGTGCGCCGCCATCAGGCGTTCCTGCCCCTCCACCCCGATTTCCTCGAGCAGGATATGGCGCGAATAGCGCAGCAGCTGGTCATCCGTCATGACGCGCATTGTGGCGTAAAGAGGCCAGCCGCCCCGGGTGTATAGAAAGACCCGTACCGCGGGCACGACGTAAGTCGTTGATTCCTATCGAAAATTCGGACCGCGGCGGAGGGGGTGCACAAACCCGATGTACTTCGGGCGTGGCTTTGGCCGGTGCCGTCGCCGCCGTCGCGAATGCTAAGTCCTTGACTTGAAATGGAATTTGCGCGTTGCGTCTGACCTGGCACGGCTGATGCGTAGACCAGTGCAAACGCAAGACCGAGCCGGCACCATGACCACCCAAGCCAAGATCCTGATCGTCGACGACGAAGAGGTCGTCCGCCTGAGCTACATGCGCATCCTCGCCGCGAACCGGTGCGAGGTCAAAGCGGTATGGAGCTGGGTCCAGGTCGCGCAGGCGATGCAGCAGGAACGCTTCGACGTGGTGCTGCTGGACCTGCGGATGCCGGAAATGGACGGAATGAAGATCCTGAAGGCGCTCAAGCGCAGCTGGCCTGAAAGCGAAGTGATCATCATCACCGGCTACCCGACGCTCGAAACGGCCAAGGAAGCGCTTTCGCTCGGCGCCTACGACTACCTGACCAAGCCGGTCGGCCCCGATCAGGTCATCGGCGCCGCCAATGCCGCGATGCTTCACAAGCAGTGGGCGTTGCACAACGATGCCGACGCCCAGTGCGAAACGAGCCAGCTGCCAGACGATTCTCCCGCAGTACCCGGCCGGGCTTCCGACAAGCCCGATTTTCAGAGGAAATTACCATGAGTGCACTTCGTAAAGTTCTGGTCGTCGATGACGACCCGGTGGTTGGCAAGAGCTTCAACCGCGTTCTTTCCGACAAGGGCTACATCGTGGTCACCGCCGAGGACGGCTTTGACGCACTGATGAAGCTTCAGGCGGAAAAGTACGATGTCGTCTTCACCGACATCAAGATGCCCGGCATGGACGGCCTGGAGGTGGCCGAACGCGTCAAGGCCAGCCAGCCCTGGACGCCGGTGGTCATCGTCACGGGCTACGGCACCGCGGCGAACGAGGAGAGGGCGCGTGCCGCCGGCGTGTCCGACTTCCTGCGCAAACCGCTGTCGCCCGAGATGATCGAGGGCAGCACCGCCAAGGCGCTGGCGCAACCCGAGCCTGTCGCCGTCCCCTGGGCGGAAGAGGCGATCGCAGCGCCGGCTGCCCCTGCGAGCGCATCGGCGCCCGCCGTCGAGCCCAACCAGGGCGGCATGCTGAAGAACATGGCGTTGTTCCTGTCGGCGCCATTTATCGGCCTGCTGTACGCCATCCTGCTGCCGTTCGTCGGGCTGGGCATGCTCGGGTGGGTCGCCGCGAAGGCGCTGCTGGAACAGGCCAAGGCTCGCAACCTGGTGCGCTTCGGATCGTTCGCCCTGCGCCTGCTCGCCGGCCCGTTCATCGGCCTCGCATTCCTGATCGTGCTGCCGTTCGCTGCCATGGGAATGCTTGCCTGGACCGGTGCGAGGTCTCTGGCGGTGCGGGTGCCGGCGGAGTAACGCGGCCCGAGGCCACTGGACACATACGAGCAAAGAGGACGCCATGACACGCTCCCGTAATTCAGGCGGAACGCTGGTGCCCCGCCGCAACCGGGCCCTTCTGGGTGCCGTTGTGGCGGTGGCATTTTCCCTGCTGGGCCTTGCGGCCCAGGCCGCCGCCCCTAAGGACACCGCGCTGTCGAAAGAGGACCAGGTTTGCCTCGACTGCCATGCCAAGCCGGGCCTGGTGAAGACGCTTGCGAACGGCCAGAAGCTATCGTTGGTCGTGCCGGCAAGGGGGTTCGCCCAATCCGTGCACAACTCGAGCGGCTGCGAGGGATGCCACTCGGACATCGACCTGAAGAGCCATGAAAAGGAACCCAAGAGCATCGCCAGCAAGCGGGCTTTCGCGCTCGAGCAGATGGAAACCTGCCGCGACTGCCACAAGAAGACCGCCAAGCAATACGACGACAGCGTGCACTCGGCGCTCGTGCGCACGGGCAGCGACAAGGCGCCGTTGTGCGCCGACTGCCATGATCCGCACGCCACCCGCTCCGCCAAGGAAAAGCCGGCCGGCAACGCCGAACCCGTCACGTGCCAGAAGTGCCATCAAAGCATCACGACAGCCTATGCCGAAAGCGTGCACGGCCGCTCGGGCGATGAAGCGCTCGCCTGCAAGGACTGCCACCAGACGCACAACGTGAAGGCGGCCGCGCTCGGCGACCACATGAGGAGCCAGTGCGTGTCTTGCCACCGCGACGTTGCGACAACGCACGCGCAGTGGCTGCCCAATACCGAGCGCCACCTCGAGGCGATTTCATGCCCCGCCTGCCATTCACCGGGAACCACCCGCCGCGTCAATCTCAGGCTTTACGAAGGAAACGCGCCACAGGCGGAAAAAGTCGGTGTGCCGAAGTTCGTCAAGCTGACGAACTGGGCCGATGCCACGGCAACCGGCCTGGATGCACGCGCGTTGTGGAGCCTGCTGCAGGAGTTCAACAACAACGGAGCGGAACGCAGGACCGTGCTGCGCGGGCGGCTGGAAGTGCAGACCGGCGCGCAGGCGCACCAGTTGGGCGAGAAGTCCCTGGCGCTCAAGGACTGCGACACCTGCCACCGTCAAGGCGCCGCCTCGTTCCAGGCCGTCACGGTGAGCATGGCCGGGCCGGACGGCAGGCCGCTGCGTCACGACGCCAGCAAGGGAATGCTCAATTCCATCGAGTCGGTCGGCTCCGTCGGCGGGTTCTACGCCATCGGCAGCACGCGCATCAAATTGCTGGACACCCTGCTCGTCATGGCGCTGGCGGTCGGCATCCTGATCCCGCTGGCCCACCTGACCGTCAAGCTGCTGACCGGGCGCAGGCGAGCGCATGCCGCACATGCGGCCGCCCCGGCAGCCTCTTCCGAAAACAGCGAGTCCGCGGCCGATGAGCCCCGCGCCGGCGACGATACCAGGAGATGACCATGAGCAAGATTTATGTCAACCCGCTCCCGGTGCGCATCTGGCACTGGACCAACGCGGTCCTGTTCATCGTGCTGATCGTGACGGGCGTGCAGATCCGCTACCTGGACCTGTTTGGTTTCATGTCGTTCAAGAACGCCGTGACGGTGCACAACTGGACCGCGTTCGCGCTGATCGCCAACTTTTTCGTGTGGCTGCTGTTCTACCTGTTCTCCGACAAGAACAAGGCCTACCACCCGGAGTTCAACATCATCAAGCTGGCGAACGCGTCGATGCGCCAGGCGGTGTACTACGGCTGGGGCATGTTCCAGGGCGAGGCCAACCCGCACAAGATCGACCCCTACCTCAAGTTCAACCCGCTGCAGCGCACGCTGTACCAGATCCTGATGCTGTTCCTGTTGCCGCTGCAGTTCGTCACCGGCGTGCTGCTTTGGGACGTGAAGCGCTTTTCCAATGTCATCGAGATGGCGGGCGGCGTGCGCGTGGTCGACACGGTGCACGTGCTGATCTTCATCTTCTTCGTGTTCTACATGCTGTTCCACCCGTACCTGGCGACGCTGGGCCACACCCCGACGGCGCACATCAAGGCGATGATCACCGGCTACGAGGACGTGGAAGAAGAGCCGCACACCGAGGAAGCGCCGGCGGCGGCCGCGAATGCGTGAGGTGGGATGCGCGAGGTGAGCAACCTCGCGCAGCAGGGAGGATGGCCATGCCGGACTCGATCCGGCATGGTTTTTTTTGCTAGGCCGGATCCGGTTCGCCCGATTCCGGCGGCTCTGTGTCGCGCACCCGGATGTTGTACTTTTTCATCAGGGCCTGGAAGTTCGCCCGCTGCATCCCGGTTTCTTCCGCGCTCTTGGTGACGTTCCACACGTTGCGCTTGAGCGTTTCGTGGAGGAACAGTTTCTCGATGTCTTCGACCGACTTCTCGCGCGCGATCTTCTTGACCCGCTTGAGGTCGTCGCTGGTCCTGGGCACCTCCAGGTCGGACCGCGGCGCGGTGTCCAGGATGTTGGCCAGATGCGCCTGGCGGATGGTGTCGTCCGACGTGAGGATCACCGCGCGGTGCACGGCGTTCTGGAGTTCGCGCACGTTGCCGGGCCAGTCGTGGTTCATCAGCAGGCTCATCGCGCCTTCCGAAAACTTGGGCGCCGGCTTGCCCAGCTCCTCGCTGAACAGCTTGACGAACTGGAAAGCCAGGGCCGGGATGTCGTCGCGGCGCTCCCGCAGCGGCGGAATGTGGATCGGGAACACATTGATGCGGTAGAACAGGTCCTCGCGGAAGGTGCCCTCGGCGACCATGGCTTTGGGGTCCATGTTGGTCGCCGCCAGCAGCCGGACGTTGGTGGTATGGCTGCGGGTGTCGCCGACCGGCTTGAACTCGCGCTCCTGGATGACGCGCAGCAATTTGGCCTGGGTCGACAGAGGGATGTTCCCGAGTTCGTCCAGGAACAGGGTGCCGTTGTTGGCCATGTCGAACATGCCGCGCTTGTTCGCCACCGCGCCGGTGAAGGCGCCCTTCACGTGGCCGAACAGCTCGCTTTCCAGCAGGTTTTCGCTCAGGGTGTTGCAATCGACGGCAACGAACGGATGGTCCTTGCGCAGGCTGTTGTAGTGGATCGCGCGCGCGATCATTTCCTTGCCGGTGCCGCTTTCGCCGGTGATCAGCACCGTGCAATTGGTCGGCGCGCACTTGGCGATCAGGCGGTAGACGTTCTGCATCTGCGCGCTGCCGCCGACGATGTTCTCGAACCGGTATTTGGAGCTCGCCTCGCTCTTGAGGGTGCGGTTTTCCTGCAGCAGCCGCTGCCGCTCCAGCGCGCGGTCGACCACCAGCTTCAATTCGTCGGGGTCGAACGGCTTGGACAGGTAGTCGAAGGCGCCGAGCTTCATCGCCTTGACCGCTGTCTGGATCTGCGACAGGCCGGTCATCATGATCACGTCCACGTCGGGATGCCGCTCCTTCACGTGCTGCAGCACTTCCAGCCCGTCGATCTTGGGCATCATGATGTCGAGCACGAGGACCTGGTAGCCGTTCTCGTCGATCTTGCGCAGCGCTTCCCACGGATCGAGGACCGACTCGACCTGGTAGCGGTCGCTGTCCAGGATGCGGGTGCAGCTGCGAAGAACGATCTCCTCGTCGTCGACAATCAGTATCCTGGCTTTCATGCAATGCTCTCCGCGATGTCGGGCTTGGTGAGGGCGACGCCCTGGCGCACGGGAAGGAACACGCGAAAGGTGGTTCCCTCGCCGACGGTGCTTTCGACCTCGATCTCGCCGCCATGGGCCCTGACGATGCCATAGCTCACGGACAGGCCCAGTCCGGTTCCCTTGCCCACCTCCTTGGAAGTAAAGAAGGGCTCGAATATGCGCTGCAGGTTGGCCTGGGGGATGCCGCAGCCGGTGTCGCTGATGGCGATTTCCACCACCGGCACGGACGCGTCGGCCAGATCCGCCAGCCGCTTGCCCTCGAGCAGCCGGCTGCGCACGATGATGTTGCCGCGCTCGGCGATGGCCTGCTGCGCGTTGACGATGATGTTCATCAGCACCTGCTTGATCAGGTCGGCATCGACGTACAGCTGGGGCAGTGTCGCGTCCAGCTGCATCGCGATGTCGATGTGCTGCAAGGCGGCCGACCGTTCGACGAACCGCACCGTCTCCTCGATCAGCCCGTTGAGATCGACCAGTTCCTTTTCGGGCGTTTTCTCGCGGGCGAAATCCAGCAGGCGCCGGATGATGCTGGCGCAGCGCCTGGTTTCGCGGATGACCAGATCCAGGTCCTCGGCGTCCTGGCTGCCATCGGGCATTTTCTGGCGCAGCAGGTGGGTGAAAGTCAGGACGCCCGTGAGAGGGTTGTTCAGCTCATGCGCGATTCCGGCGGCCAGTTGCCCGATCGAAGCGAGCTTTTCCCCGCGCGCCACCTCGGCTTCGGCCAGCCTCAATTCCTGTGTGCGCCGGGTGACTTTCTGCTCCAGCGTCTGCACCCACTCCTGCAGTTCCTGCCGGGACTTCTTCAACGCGGCCATCATCGTGTTGGACGAACGCGCCAGGCTGCCGAATTCGTCCTCGCTGCGCACGGGAATCGCGTGGTCGAAATTGCCGGAGGAAATCCGCTGGGCGCCTTTGGCCAGGTCGCCGAGGGGAAGGTAGATCATGCGGTGCAGCAGCCACCCGGCGCTGATGGAGATCAGCAGGATGAAGCCGATGGAGACGGCCACCATGTTCACCACATGGGCCTTCATGGTGCGGTTGATCTCGCCGAGCGAGTAGGTGATGTCCACCACGCCCAGCACCGACTGGCTCGCCGGGTGTTTGTGGCATGCCGCGGTGGAGCAGGAGGGCTCGTTGCGGATCACCTCCATGTTGCCCAGCAGCTGCTGGCGGTCGGCGGAGTCGAAGATGCGCCACTTCTTGTGGTTCGGGATTTCGGTGAGCACCTTGTCGCCCTCGTGGCAATGAGAGCAGTGTTCGGCTTCCTTGTCGATGCGCTGCCCGATCTCGGGCGGGAAGTTCGAATGGGCGATGACACCGTCCTTGCGCAGGACCCGCACGCGCTGGATGCCGTCCTGCTTGCCGATGTCCTCGATGATCTTGTCGACGATGTCGGGTTCGTCCAGCAGCATGGCATGGCGCGTGCTGCGCGCGATCACCTGGGACAGCTGGTCCATGTGCGTGACCATGGTCCTCAACTGTTCGTTGCGTTCCTGCTGGACCAGCAGCAGCACGAACAGCATCATGACCGCCAC
>DATMBW010000050.1:0-5143 GCA_035559095.1 Ramlibacter sp. | reverse complement strand
TGGACCAATATCAGTGCAAACCCTAATATATGGCCCATGCACCGAGCCACGGGCCTCGGGCTTCTTAAGGAAAAGGAAAGAATCATGGCCAGCTTTGCACACGTGGCGCATCCGAGCCAACAGTTCCGCATCGGCCGTGCGGATATCGCATTGCAGCGCTTCGAGCACACGGTATTCACGGTCGGGCGGTTTGCCTCCTCTGTCAAACGCGCCGTCCAGCGCTTGGTGGCGGCCCAGCGGCAGTCCGCTCAAGACCGCATGTTCTGGGAGCTGGCGCTGACGGACCACCGCCTGATGGCCGAGATCCGTGCCATCGAAGCCCACGCGGAAGCGAAAGGCGCAGGCAGGAATTAACCCGGCGCTGCGGTTCGGGCCCTGACTGCCCTGCGCTGCGTGCCGCGGTAGCGCTGCTTCGCTTCTGCAACCATCGGCTCGCGCGGCAACAACTTCGTGCCGCCAGTCCAAAGCTCCACGGGTTTGCCCTTCGCGTTACGCACAAGCCTCACATCCTGCCCGGGGCTGTTGTAGCCGGAGGTCCGTTGGATCACGGCTCGGTCCTTTCCCGTGATGGCGAACTCCGTGTTCGCGCCATCGAAGGGCGGATTCATCACCGGCGCGATCTGCATCACGATGTTCCCGATCGGCACCAGGTCAGTGCATCCCCACACGCTCCACCATCGGCTGCGCCACGACGCCATCCGTTTCGCGGGCGCGCCGTGCTGCCGGAAGGCGCCGAGGATGCTGGAAATCCCATCCACCCACAGCCAGGCCAGGCCGTCAATTGCGTTGCACAAAACCGTGATGGTGAATCCCGAGGCAGTGAAGCGGGACGTGCGCGACACAAAACCCTGCAGACTGCCCGTGTGGCCAAACCATTCCTTGGGACCGGGCCCGCTCATCATCGTGCCAAATCCGTAGTGTGACTCCTGAGCGCTGCACTCGTCGCGCCAGCGCCGATGAATCATCGCGCGGCGACTGGCAGGCGACAGGATGCTCTCCTTGCATTGCGGGTCCAGCTGCGCGAAGAAACGTGCCGTATCCGCCGCGGTGGAGACAAAGCCTCCTGCGGGCGCGATCGCGTCGCAAACATTGTCCCCGGGAATGATCAGGCGCTGGCCAAAGGGAAACTCCATACTGTGTCCCTTTGCCATCGGTGCGCGCTTGCCTAGCCGCGGTGTGTCCGGCACCGTCTCGCGCAGGCCGGCGGCACCGATGATGTTGCGCATCATCCAGTCTCCGTACGCCGATCCGGTCACCTCCTCGATCAGCACGCCGAGCAAGCCATAACCATGGTTGGAGTACTTGAGCTGAAGACCGGGTTCCATGGGCTGCTTGCGGGAAAGCTCGCTCAACAGCTCGGAGCGCGTCAGGAATGGCCGGCGGTCCAGGAATTGCCCGCTGTCGGCGCCGTCCCGGGTGACGCCGGCGCCGTGCGAGAGCAGTTCGGCAATGCGCGCACCCGCAAGGCTCTTGTGGAGGCCGCCGACGTAGCGGCCGATCGGGTCATCGAGCCCCAGCTTGCCCTGTTCACGCAGCATCATGACGGCGCTGGCGGTGAAGGTCTTTGAATGCGAAGCGATGCGGAACCGATGGCGGGGCGTGAGGACCTGTCCCGTACGCAGGTCCGCTTGGCCGAAGGCGCGTTCGGCAAGCAGATGCGGCCCTTGCGCGATCGCGACGGTGCAGCCCGGTTGCCGGTACCGCTCCACCTGAAAGGACAACCAGTCCTGAACGTAGTCGAGCGCCGGGTCCAGCCACCCCGGTTTCTGTTGCTTATTCATACGGACCCTCGCAGCGAGTGGTCCTGGAGTTTAGTCGAGGCTCGGTGGGCGGTGCGCCGTGACGTCACCCCGTTACTGGTGCAACTGCCGCAGCTCCCCCACCTTCATGCCCACGTCCAGCAGATAGCGCAGGAGCACTTCGTTCGACTCGGTCCACAGGAATAGCCGCTCATCGATGAAGAAAGTGTGGCGCGAAAAGCTCGTGTCCCGCACGACGTCACCCGCCCTCAGATCAGGGGTCGCGCTGAGGGCGACCATGAGCAGGCGGCACTCGGAGGGCTGCTGGTGGCCAACGTGCTCCGCGAACAGCGCCGCTTGCGCATTGTCCGTCAGCTGCACGCGCTCGGCATGGAGGTCACACGTGAGCTTTGCGCTCCGGGCCTCGCCCACAAGGAGTGAAATCGTGGCGTTGGCGTTCTGGTCCACCAGCAGCGAACGCTGCTCGACCCGCCATACGCGATCGACCAGCCTGAGATCGGCGATCAGGTCGCCCACGCACGGCAGCTTGCCGGAGCGCTGAAGCGGCTCCAGCGTGAACATGGTCCGTGGACTGTCCCAGCCGGCGCCCAGCTCGGCCCGCAGCACCGCGGCGGCTTCAGCCGTGAACGCGACGTCCACCCGGATGTAAGGCATGGTCAGCGGCCCTTGAAGACCGGTTGGCGTTTCTCGACGAAAGCGCGAGCGGCCTCCCGGTGGTCTTCGGTCTGGCCGCAGTGGATGTGGTGTGTGGCTTCGAGGTCGAGACAATCATCCACGTCGCCGCCCATCGCGCGGTTGAGGTTTTCCTTCATGTAGCGGTAGGCCACGGTGGGCCCTTGTGCCAGCCGAAGCGCGATCTCGCGCGTCTTGCCGGCCAGCGCCTCGGGCGCGCAGACCCAGTTGGCCAGGCCCAGGCGCAGCGCCTCGTCGGCGTCGACTCGGTCGGACAGGAAATACAGCTCACGGGCCTTGGCCGAGCCGACCAGCTGCGTGAGGAAGTAGGTGCCGCCATAGTCACCCGAAAACCCGACGCGCGCGAAGGCCGTGGTGAGGATCGCGGTGCTGGCCATCACCCGCAGGTCGCAGGCGAGCGCCAGCGACAACCCGGCGCCTGCGGCGGCACCGGGCAGAGCGGCAATCGTCGGCTTGGGCATCTTGAACAGCTTGCCCGCGGTGGCGCGCTGGTTCAGGCGCTGGCGATGAATCGCCTGGTCGATCGTCATCGCGCCCACGGTGCCGTCACCCGCCGCGGCCATGCCCTTGACGTCGCCGCCGGCGCAGAAGGCATTACCAGCGCCCGTGAGCACGATGCACTTGACGGCCGGATCGAGCTCTGCCTGCGCGAGCTGCTGCTGCAAAGCCTCGTTCATCGCGCGCGACATCGCATTGCGCGCCTGCGGCCGATTCAGGGTCAGCGTCAGGACGCCGTCTTCCAGCGTGGCAATCAGGTCCGTGGTGCCGGTATCGACGGAATTGGCTTGGGAATCGCTCATGGTGCTCTTCGGTGGTATCGGTCGGATGATACTTGCGGGTCACGCGTCCAAGATTGCGCGGGCAATCGCAATCGCCGCCTTTGCGCGATGACAGGCTTCCGGGAAGGCTGGGTTCGGGACGTCCGCCAGGCAGAACCCGATCATTGACATGACCCGCAGCCACCCGAGATCCCAGGTCCACGTGGACCGCAACGTCGACCGTCGGACACGCAACTGGCGCGGGAAGCTCGCGCGTGGCGCCGCTCAGCCACAACGGCCCCTCTCCAGCGTCAGGCTCGGCGCAGTGGACTGGTCATCCATCGACCTCCTTACCAATCGCGGTCAACGCCCTGACGGCGACGGCGGCCACTAAGCCGGTCAACAGCACACCACATATCCCGATGAGGACTGCGAGCGTGCGCGTGAGCAATGTCTTTGGCGCAAGATCGCCGTAGCCGATCGTCAGTCCAGATACAAAGGCAAAGTAGATGGACTCCTGCAGTGACCAGCCTTCGATCAGGCCGATGACGACGCCCAGCGCTACGATAACTACGAGCAAACCTGAGAGGACCGGCCACACCACTCGCAACCCGGTGAACAGCCCGGCAAAGAAGCTACGCCTTATCGTGCTCGTGTCCATTCAACAACTCCGTGGCAACTGATGCCGGCATTACGACTGCAGGCGCTTCCCTCAAGCCAAAACGTGCTAGCCGGCAGCCCGGTACGGGGTGAGTTCGTCCATAGGTCTCCCTTGGCGTGTGGATCAGGTCTTCAAGCGAAAGGAGTCCGATATGAATGCTACAACCGTTGCCGTCGATTTGGCAAAGTCTGTCTTCCAGCTGGCCGTGGCCGACGGCTCGATCAGAACATCACCCGAGCCAGCGCCAACCCGGTGAACACCGCGACGCCCGTGGCGACGAGGCCGGGGATCATGAACGAGTGGTTGAGCACGTACTTGCCGATGCGCGTGGTGCCCGACAGGTCGAAGTTGATGGCGGCGATCAGCGAACCGTAGGTCGGGATGAAAAAGTAGCCGTTGACCGACGGAAACATCGCGATCAGGAACTGCGGCGGGATGCCCAGCGCCATGCCCAGCGGCATCAGCGCGCGTGTCGTGGCCGCCTGGCTGTACAGCAGCACGGAGGCAAAGAACAGGCCGAAGGCAAAGGTCCATGGCGCGACCTGGGCCCACTGGCCGATGGCCGGCACGATGACGTCCTTGTTGGCGGAAATGAAGCTGTCGCCCAGCCAGGCCAGACCGAAGATGCCGATCACCGCCACCACGCCGGCGCGCAGTGTCGCCGTTTTGGGCACGTCGTCGACCGCCACCTTGGTCAGCAACAGCATCAACGCCGCCACCGACATCATCACGATCTCGATCACGACGGGCATGGCCAGCGCCGCCTTGGCGCCGGGCAAGGTGCGCAACGACGGAAAGAAGCCGAACAGCACCACCAGCGCCACGCCCGTGAGGAAGATCGAGGCCGCAAGCTTGGCCGTGGGTTTCAGCGGCGCGGCTGCCTGCGACGCTTGCGGCGCCGGAATCAAACCGGCCTTCAACCGAGCCTGATAGACCTGGTCGTCCTTGAGGTCCTTGCCGATGAAAAGCGAGACGAAGGCGGCAGCCACCACGCCGATCAACGTGGCCGGCACGCAGACCATCAGGATCTGCGGCAGGCCCCATTGGGCCACGCCCTTCTCGGCGAACAGCCCGATCATCGCCGCCGTGGCGGCCGCGACGGGACTGGCCGTGATGGCTTGCTGCGAGGCGATCGTCGCTACCGCCATCGGCCGCTCGGGACGGATGCCGTTGCGGTGCGCCGTTTCGTAGATCACCGGAAGCAGCGGATAGACGATGTGGCCGGTGCCCGCCAGGAAGGTGAAGGTCCAGGTGGTGAGCGGTGCCACGAT
>DATMBW010000049.1:0-2406 GCA_035559095.1 Ramlibacter sp. | reverse complement strand
ATTTTTGTGAACATGTCAGGTCCTCAATTCAGAATATCCGTACGCAGAGGACGCAAAGGATTCGCGAAGGACGCAGAAGGAAACCATGAAAACGTTTTCATTGTCTTTTTCGCGTCCTCTGCGTAACTTCTGCGTCCTCTGCGTACGGGTGTCCGTGTTCTTCTTCGCAAAATCAGAGCGGGATGTTTCCGTGCTTGCGCCAAGGGTTCTCCAGCTTCTTGTCCCGCAGCATGATCAGCGAACGGCAGATGCGCTTGCGGGTTTCGTGCGGCAGGATCACGTCGTCGATGAAGCCTCGCGCCCCGGCGACGAACGGGTTCGCGAAGCGGGCCTTGTATTCGGCTTCGCGCGCCGCGAGCTTGGCCGGGTCGTTCTTGTCCTCGCGGAAGATGATCTCCACCGCGCCCTTGGCGCCCATCACGGCGATCTCGGCGTTGGGCCAGGCGAAGTTGACGTCGCCGCGCAGGTGCTTGGAGCTCATCACGTCGTAGGCGCCCCCGTAGGCCTTGCGCGTGATCACGGTGACCTTGGGCACGGTGCATTCCGCATAGGCGAACAGCAGCTTGGCGCCGTGCTTGATGATGCCGCCGTATTCCTGGCTGGTGCCCGGCATGAATCCCGGCACGTCGACGAACGTGATGACGGGAATGTTGAAAGCGTCGCAGAAGCGCACGAAGCGCGCCGCCTTGATCGAGCTCTTGATGTCCAGGCAGCCCGCCAGCACCAGCGGCTGGTTGGCCACGATGCCCACGGTCTGCCCTTCCATGCGGCCGAACCCCACGATGATGTTCTTGGCGTATTCGGGCTGCAGCTCGAAGAAGTCACCGTCGTCCATGGTCTTGACGATCAGCTCCTTCATGTCGTACGGCTTGTTGGGGTTGTCCGGCACCAGCGTGTCCAGCGAGGTGTCCATCCGGTCGGCCGGATCCTTGCTGGGCCGCACCGGCGCCTTCTCGCGGTTGTTCAGCGGCAGGTAGTTGTAGAGGCGCCGCAGCATGAGCAGCGCCTCGACGTCGTTCTCGAACGCGAGGTCGGCCACGCCGCTGCGCGTGGTGTGGGAGACAGCGCCGCCCAGTTCCTCCGCCGTCACCTCCTCGTGCGTCACGGTCTTCACCACCTCCGGTCCGGTGACGAACATGTACGAGCTGTCCTTGACCATGAAGATGAAATCGGTCATTGCCGGCGAGTACACGGCGCCGCCGGCGCAGGGGCCCATGATCATGCTGATCTGCGGGATCACGCCGGACGCCATCACGTTGCGCTGGAACACGTCCGCATAGCCACCCAGCGACGCCACGCCTTCCTGGATGCGCGCACCGCCCGAATCGTTCAGGCCGATCACCGGCGCGCCCACCTTCATCGCCTGGTCCATGATCTTGCAGATCTTCTCGGCGTGGGCCTCCGAGAGCGCGCCGCCGAACACGGTGAAGTCCTGGCTGAAGACGAACACCAGCCGGCCGTTGATCATGCCGTAGCCGGTCACGACGCCGTCGCCGGGCACCTTGCTGCCCTCCATGCCGAAATCGGTGCAGCGGTGCTCGACGAACATGTCCCATTCCTCGAACGTGCCTTCGTCCAGCAGCAGCTCCAGCCGCTCGCGCGCGGTGAGTTTACCCTTGCCGTGCTGCGAATCGATGCGCTTTTGCCCGCCGCCCAGCCGCGCGGCGGCGCGCTTCTTTTCAAGTTGTTCGAGGATGTCGTGCATGTGTAGTTCTCCGTACCATTTCCGTCATGCCGGACTCGACCCGGCATTTATCTCTTCCGTCGCGTCCGGGTCACGCTGCGCGTAAGAAGCGTCGAGCAGTTGTCTGGCGGCGGTCGATGCCGCCAGGCGGCCCTGCTCCACCTGTTTCACGATGCCGGGAAGCAAGGCCTTGACTTCCGGGTTCTGCCGGAAGGCCTGTTTCAGTCCCGCATCGATGCGCTCCCACATCCAGGCCAGCGCCTGGTGTTGCCGGCGCGCCGCAAGCTGGCCATTGGCGTCGTGTAGTGACTTGAATTCCTGGACCTTGTCCCAGAAGCCGTCCACGCCCCGGCCCGTCAAGGCACTGAGCTGGATGACACGCGGATGCCAGACCTGCCGGTTGTGCTGCGCATGGCCGGGGTGGCCATGCTGGCCGAACAGCCGCAGCGCGCTGGTCACCTGGGCCTGCGCCCGCGTTGCCGCATCGGCATCCAGGTCGGCCTTGTTGATGACGACCAGGTCGGCCAGCTCCATCACGCCTTTCTTGATCGCCTGCAGGTCGTCCCCGGCATTGGGCAACTGCATCAGCACGAACATATCGGTCATCCCGGACACGGCGGTTTCGCTCTGGCCGACCCCGACGGTCTCGACGATCACGATGTCGTAGCCCGCCGCCTCGCACACCAGCATGGCTTCGCGTGTCTTCTCGGCCACGCCGCCCA
>DATMBW010000048.1:0-3357 GCA_035559095.1 Ramlibacter sp. | reverse complement strand
TGTTGATGCTGGCGAGGGGGCTGCGCCCGTGATGATGGAACAGGTCGTTCGAGCCGGTCATGCGCCGCGCGAGCAAGCCCGGCGTGCAGTCGTGCCCGAGCCAGTAGGAACGCGCGGTGTCGCGGAAGCGGTCGTTCCATTCCTGCCAGCCGGCCGGGAAGGCGCCGACCTGGTAGCCCCCGCGCCCCACGTCCCAGGGTTCGGCAATGCGCTTGATGCGTGCCAGCACGGGGTCTTGCGCCATCGCCGTGAACAGCGCCGCGCCCGGGTTGAATTGATGCTGCAGCAGCGGGTCGCGCCCCAGCGTCGTGGCCAGGTCGAAGCGAAAACCGTCGACCCCGAAGGCCTGCACCCACCAGCGCAGGCTGTCCATCACGAACTGCACCATCCGCGGCTCGCCCAGGTTGACCGAGTTGCCGCAGCCGGTGAAATTCAGGTAGTTGCCGCCGCCGTCCAATGCATAGGTGGCGGCGTTGTCCAGCCCGCGCCAACTGAGGATGGGCCCCCGGGCGTCGCCTTCGGCCGTGTGGTTGTAGACCACGTCGAGCACCACCTCCAGGCCGTGACGGTGCAACTGGTCGACCATGGCGCGGAATTCGTCGCGCACGGCCTGGCCGTCGCCCGAGGCGGCGGCATAGCCCGGCTCGGGCACGAAGTAGGCCAGCGTGTTGTAGCCCCAGTAGTTGGCCAGGCCCAGGCCGAGCAGGTGCTTTTCGTCGATGTGGTGATGCACGGGCAGCAGCGACAGCGTGGTGATGCCCAGCTTCCGGTAGTGCGCCAGCATGGCCGCGCTGGCCAGCCCGGCATAGGTGCCGCGCAGGGGATCCGCCACGCCGGGGTGCAGGCGGGTCAGCCCCTTGACGTGCGCCTCGTAGAGCACGGTGTGCTCCGGCGCGATGCGCGGGCCCGGCGCGATGGCGGCGCCAGCCGCCAGTTCCCGCTCCGGGTCGATCACACGCGCTTTGGGCATGCGCGCGGAATTGTCGTGCCCGTCCGGTTGCTCATGCCCCGATGCATCGCGCCGCCACGCAATTTCGTTCGAGAGGTCGGTCACGCCCCCAACAAGTTCACGCGCATAGGGGTCGATCAGGAGCTTGGCCGCATTGAAGCGGTGGCCGGCAGCGGGCTGATAGGGTCCTTCGGCACGCAGCCCATACAGCTGCCCGACCTGCGCCGCGGCCAGGAAGCCGTGCCACACGCCCTCGGTGCATTCCGGCAGCGGCAATCGCTCGGTCTCCTCGCCCGTGGCCGCATCGAACAGGCACCAGTGCACCGCGGTGGCATGACGCGAGCAGACGGCCAGGTTCACGCCCCGGTGTCCCTGCCAGGTCATCGGCGTGGCGCCCAGTGGCCAGGGCTGGCCCCGCAGGCAGGCGCGCGCATGCATCGGCGTCATGCGGCCGACCCGGGTTCGAGCCAGAGCACGCTCAAAGGCGGCAAGGCCAGGCCCAGCGACATCGGCAAGCCGTGCGCGGGCACCGCCTCGGCCCGCACGGCTCCGAAGTTGCCCATCCCGCTGCCGGCGTAGTGGGCCGAATCGGTGTTGAGACACTCGCGCCACATCCCGCCCTGCGGCACGCCCATGCGATAGCCCTGGCGCGGCACCGGCGTGAAGTTGCACACCACCAGCATGTGTTCGCCGGGGGCATGCCCGTGGCGGGTGAAGCCGAAGACCGAATGCGCGCGGTCGTCGACTTCCGTCCACGAGAACCCGCCGGGCTCGTCGTCGCGCGCGTGCAAGGCCGGGCGGCCGCGGTACAGGTGATTGAGGTCGCGCACCAGCTGCTGCAGGCCGGCGTGACCCGGGTCGTGCAACAAGCCCCACTGCAGTTCGGCGTCGTGATTCCATTCGTGCCGCTGGCCGAACTCGGAGCCCATGAACATCAGCTTGCGGCCCGGCTGCGCGTACATCAAGGCGAACAGGGCCTTCAGGTTGGCGAGCTTTTGCCAATGGTCGCCCGGCATGCGGCCATACAGCGAGCCCTTGCCGTGCACCACTTCGTCGTGCGACAGCGGCAGCACGAAATGCTCGCTGTAGGTGTACATCATGACGAAGCTGATGCGGTCGTGGTGGTGCTGGCGGTGCACCGGGTCGCGCGCGAAGTAGCCCAGGGTATCGTGCATCCACCCCATGTTCCATTTGTAGTGAAAGCCCAGCCCCTGGGCCCAGGGCGGCTTTGTGACGCCCGGGAACGCGGTGGACTCCTCGGCGATGGTCACCGTGCCCGGCGTCTCCTCGCCGATCACCTTGTTCACCTCGCGCAGGAACTCGATGGCCTCGAGGTTCTCGCGTCCCCCAAGGCGGTTGGGTATCCATTCGCCCTCGGCGCGGCTGTAGTCGCGATAGAGCATGGACGCCACCGCGTCCACCCGCAATCCGTCGACACCATAGCGTTCGATCCAGAACAAGGCGTTGCCCACCAGGAAATTGCGCACCTCGTTGCGGCCCCAGTTGTAGATCAGGGTGTTCCAGTCGCGATGCAATCCCTCGCGCGGGTCTTCATGCTCGTACAGGGCCGTCCCGTCGAAGCGGGCCAGCCCATGGGCGTCGCTCGGAAAGTGGCCCGGCACCCAGTCCAGGATCAGTTGCAGGCCGGCCTCGTGCACGGCCGCCACGAAGTCCCGGAACGATTCGGGCGTGCCGTAGCGCGCCGTGGGCGCGAACAGGCCCGTGGGCTGGTAGCCCCAGGAGGCGTAGAACGGATGCTCGTTGACCGGCAGCAGCTCGATGTGGGTGAAGCCCAGGCCGGCCGCGTAGGGCACCAGATGCCGCGCGAGATAGTCCCAGTCGGGCATCGCGCCGTCGGGCCGCCGCCAGGAACCGGCATGCACTTCGTAAATGCTGATCGGCGCGGCCAGGGCATTGGCCTGCTGGCGCACGCCGGCGCGCCCCGCCACCGGCTCGGGCAAGGCCACGACCCGGCTGGCGTGGCCCGGGTGCAATTCGGAACTGCGCGCGTAGGGATCGCTCTTGAGCTGCCGGTTGCCATCGGCACCGAGCACGTCGATCTTGTAGAGGGTGCCGCACGGAAGGTCCGGAACGAAGATCTCCCACACGCCGCACTCGCGCCGCAGGCGCATGGGGTGGCAGCGGCTGTTCCAGAGGTTGAAGTCACCCGCCAGGCCGACCTGGCGGGCATTGGGCGCCCAGACCGCGAACGCCACGCCGGCCACGCCCTCGATCGTGCAGGGGTGCGCGCCCAATTTTTCCCAAGGGCGCCGGTGACGCCCTTCATTGAGCAGCCAGACATCGGTGTCGCCGAGCCAGGGGCCGAAGCGATAAGGGTCTTCGATGACACGCTGACCCAGCGGCGCCGCGACCTGCAACAGGTACTGATCGCGATGCGCCAGCGTCAC
>DATMBW010000047.1:0-2251 GCA_035559095.1 Ramlibacter sp. | reverse complement strand
AGAAAGTGGGCCCGGGCCCCGGGCCGGCGGGCCTGTTCGAGGAGCCCGACCTGTCGGGCCTGTCGCAGGCGGCGAACTTGCAGTACGACACCATCTTCACTTGGGCGCAGGTCGAGGAGTGGCTGGCCCGCCTGGAGGCGGCGGAGCTGGCGGCGATCGACACCGAGACCAACTCGCTGGACGAGATGCAGGCCGAGATCGTGGGGCTGTCGGTCAGCGTCAAGCCGGGCGAGGCCGCCTATATCCCGCTGGCGCACCGCTATGGCGACGCGCCCGACCAGTTGCCTCGCGACGCGGTGCTGGCGCGGCTGAAGCCTTGGCTGGAAAACCCCGCGAAGCTCAAGCTGGGCCAGCACGTCAAATACGACCGCCACGTTTTCGCCAATCACGGCATCGAAGTGCGAGGCTATGCGCACGATACGATGCTGCAGAGCTACGTGCTGGAAGTGCACAAACCGCATGGCCTGGCGAGCCTGGCCGAACGCCACCTGGGGCGCACCGGCATCGATTACGAGGCGATCGCGGGCAAGGGGGCGCACCAGATCGATTTTTCGCAGGTGCCGGTGGACAAGGCGGCGGAATATTCCTGCGAGGATTCGGAGCAGACGCTGGATGTGCATCTCGCGTTGTGGCCGCGGCTGCGCTCGGACAGCAAGCTGCGCTTCATTTACGACCTCGAGATGCGCTGCAGCGAGACGCTCTACCGGGTCGAACGCAACGGCGTCCTGATCGACGGCGCCCTGCTGGCCAGGCAAAGCGCGGAGCTGGGCCAGCGGATGATGCAGCTGGAAAAGGATGCGCACGAGCTGGCGGGGCAGCCGTTCAACCTGGGCTCGCCCAAGCAGATCGGCGATATCCTGTTCATCAAGCTCGGCTTGCCGGTGGTCAAGAAAACACCCAGCGGCGTGGCCAGCACCGACGAAGAAGTGCTGGAAAAGCTGGCCGAGGACTACCCCCTGCCGGCCAAACTGCTGGAGCACCGCGGCCTTTCCAAGCTCAAGGGCACCTACACCGACAAGCTGGCGCAGATGGCGCATCCGCGCACCGGCCGGGTCCATACCCACTATGCGCAGGCCGTGGCCGTGACCGGGCGCCTGTCCAGCAACGAGCCCAACCTGCAGAACATCCCGATCAAGACGGCGGAAGGGCGGCGCGTGCGGGAGGCTTTCATTGCGCCACCCGGGCACTTCATCGCCAGTGCCGACTACAGCCAGATCGAATTGCGCATCATGGCGCACCTGAGCGGGGACGAAGCCCTGCTGCGCGCATTCCGCGAGGGAATGGACGTGCACCGCGCCACCGCGTCCGAGGTGTTCGGGGTTGCGCCCGGCCAGGTGAACGCCGAGCAGCGCCGCTATGCGAAGGTCATCAACTTCGGGCTGATCTACGGCATGAGCAGCTTCGGGCTGGCGCGCAACCTGGGCATCGACAGCACCGCGGCCAAGAACTACATACAGCGCTATTTCGAGCGCTATCCCGGCGTCAAACGGTACATGGATGAGACCCGTCAGTCGGCCAAGAGCAAGGGCTATGTGGAAACCGTGTTCGGCCGGCGGCTGTACCTGCCCGAGATCAACTCACCGAATGGGCCGCGCCGCGGCGGCGCCGAGCGGGCAGCGATCAACGCGCCGATGCAGGGCACCGCGGCCGACCTGATCAAGCTGAGCATGGTGAAGGTTCAGGACGTCCTCGATGCACAACAGCGCCGCACGAAGATGATCATGCAGGTGCACGACGAACTGGTGTTCGAGGTGCCGCAGGACGAGGTCGAGTGGATCAGGTCCGAAATCCCGGCCCTGATGGCCGGCGTAGCCGAGCTGCGCGTGCCGCTGGTCGCGGAGCTCGGCGTTGGCGAAAACTGGGACAAGGCCCACTAGCGGTGAACGGTGTTGGCCGGCGAGGCAGCCGGCGTACCCGGCCACTCTCGTCGACCTCCAGCCTTCTGCCGCAGCGGGCCATGGCACTCGAGCCTATTGCCCGTCCGGCTTGCCCGCCGGTTCCATGGGCTCCGGCTGCATGCCCTCAGCGGGGGCGCCCATGCTCGTCGTGCCTGGTGCGCCGCCTGGAACTGGCGTGACTCCGGCCGTTGCTTCCGTCGGATCAATCCACGGTGCTGCCGCCGTCGAACCGCCGCCACCACCGCCGGCACTGCTTTCGCCGCCGCCGGCACCGCCGGTGTTCACAACCCCGCCAACGCCGCCAACGCTGCCTCCGGAGACGCCGCCGTTGCCGCCGCCACCACCGGAGCCGC
>DATMBW010000046.1:0-2425 GCA_035559095.1 Ramlibacter sp. | reverse complement strand
TCATCGACCTCGGCCGGCACCTGCTGCCCTCCAGTGCCGAGACCGGCTGGCCGCGGGGAATCGCGGCGCTGTCGCTGGTCGTGGGCGCCATCGCCGCCGGCTATCTGCTGGGCACGGCGATCGCCGACCGGATTTGCGTCTATTACGGCTGGTACGCGCCGGGAGCGCACGATGACGGCGCCGCCCACTGGCGCACCTCCATCCTCATCACGTTGCTGGCCGGCGTGGCGGGCACCTACTATTTCTACAGCACCAACAAGAGTTCCTATCTCGAGCGCAAGATGAGCGAGGCAAGCCGGCACGCGACCGAGGCGCGGCTCAAACTGCTGGAGGCGCAGCTCGAGCCGCACATGCTGTTCAATACTCTGGCCAACCTGCGCGCGCTGATCGGCGCCAACCCGCGACAGGCGCAGGAGATGCTGGACCACATGATCAGCTACCTGCGCGCCACGCTGAGCGCCTCGCGCACCACCACGCACAGCCTGCAGGCGGAGTTCGACCGGCTGCGCGATTACCTGGAACTGATGGCCGTCCGCATGGAGTCGCGGCTGGACTACTCGCTGGAACTGCCGCCCGAACTGGCGCAGCACCCGGTGCCGGCGCTGCTGCTGCAGCCGCTGGTGGAAAACAGCATCCAGCATGGCCTGGAACCCAAGGTCGAAGGCGGCCGGGTCACCGTGAGCGCGCGCCGCGACGGCGGGCAACTGATCCTGGAGGTGGCCGACACCGGCGTCGGGCCTTCCGGCGAATCGGCCGGCGGCAAGGGCTTCGGCATGAGCCAGGTCCGCGAGCGCCTGGCGACTTTGCACGGCGCGGCGGCCATCATCGACTTTGCGGCCGCGCCCGGAGGCGGCGCGCGCACCGTGCTGCGTCTGCCGCTACAGACATGACAAGCTCGGACAGCGCCACCGCATTGATCGCCGAAGACGAGCCGCTTCTGGCGCGCGAGCTTCAAGCCGAACTGGCACGGGCCTGGCCGCAATTGCGCATCGCCGCCACCGTGGGCGACGGCGCTTCGGCCGTGGCCCAGGCACTGGCCCTCAGGCCCGATGTGCTGTTCTTCGACATCCGCATGCCGGTGCAAAGCGGACTCGAAGCGGCGGCGGAACTGGCCGACGAGTGGCCGCGCGAATCGCCCTTCCCCGCGCTGGTATTCGTCACGGCCTACGACCAGTACGCGGTGCAGGCTTTCGAGACGCAGGCCGTGGACTATGTGCTCAAGCCGGTGCAGCCGGCCCGCCTGCAGAAGACGGTGGCCAAGGTGCAGGACGCGCTGGCGCGGCGTGCGCGGGGCGCGGTGGACTTCGAGGCGACGCTGGGGCAGTTGCGCCGCCTGCTCGGACCGGCGGGCGGCCAGGCGCATGACGCGCCGCTGAAACTGATCCAGGTCAGCGTGGGCAGCGCCATCCGGATGGTGCCTTGCGACGAAGTCGTTTACTTCGAAGCCGCCGACAAGTACGTGCGCGTGCTGACCGCGGGCCATGAGTACCTGATCCGCACGCCGCTGAAGGAGCTGCTGCCGCAGCTCGACGCCCAGCGCTTCTGGCAAGTGCATCGCGGCACGGTGGTACGGGCCGATGCCATCGACAGCGTGACACGCGACGAAGCCGGCAAGCTGCACCTGCAGCTGCGCGGCCGCCCGGAAAAGCTGGCCGTGAGCCGGCTCTACGCGCACCTGTTCAAGGCGATGTAGGCGGCTCGCCGGCTTGCAGCGCCTGCACGGCGTGGTACAGCTGGGGCAAATAACCGCGGTGCATCGCGGCCAGCCGGGTCAGACGGCGCCGTCCTTTCGCAAGGAGATGCACCTGCACCTGGCGCCGGTCCTGGGGATCGGGCTTGCGCCGCACCAGCCCCAGCTCTTCGCAGCGCGAAACCAGCGCCACCACGCCGTGATGGTGCGCTTGCAGGCGCTCGGCGAGCTCGCTCACCGTGGCCCATTCCCGGCCCGGGAAGCCGCACACATGCAACAGCAACTGGTATTGCAGGACCGTGATGCCCTCGCGCCGCGCCGCCTCTTCGCTAAAGCGCAGGAAGCAGCGCAGCCGGTAGCGGAATTCGGACAGCGCCTCGAGCGCCGCCTTGCTGAGGGCGGGCGCCGCTCTTGGCTTGTCAGCCATGACGTCGGGGGTAGTGGTCACCCGCGCGAATGTATCAGAACGTGAGGTAATTGCGGGGGTCACCACACATGAAATCGAAATGCATGCTGTCATGCCGGACTCGATCCGGCATCCATGACATCCTGGATTGCGGGCCAAGCCCGCAATGACAATACTTGATTCCGGACTTGCTACCGATACGGATCGGGCCGCGACGTGGGCTTCACGCTGTCCCACCATTCCTTCGCGGTGGCCTTCATCACCTCGAGCGCCTGCGGATCGCGATGCAAAAGGGCGCGGGCATAGTGCCTGACCTGCATGCCGCTCAC
>DATMBW010000045.1:0-3005 GCA_035559095.1 Ramlibacter sp. | reverse complement strand
CTTGCCGGGGTCAGTCACGCGGCAGATTGTAGGAGTCGCGCCATTGGGCTTGCCATGCGGCCAGCGCCTGGGCCACGGTTCCGTCTTGCTCGGGCAGGCCCAGCACGCGCGCCGCACGGTTGAGCACGCGCAGCGGCTCGTGTGTGGGCACAGCGTGCGCGCCGTTCTGCTTGGAGAGCTTCTCGCCGTTGAGCCCCAGCACCAGCGGCGTGTGCAGGTAGCCCGGCATCTGCAGCCGCAAGGCACGCTGCAACAGGATCTGCCGGGCGGTGTTGTCCGCCAGGTCCTCGCCGCGCACGACCTGGGTGATGGCCTGCTGCGCGTCGTCCACCACGACCGCAAGCTGGTAGGCCCACGGTCCGTCGGCACGCTTGAGGACGAAGTCGCCCACCTCGCGTTCCACGTCCTGTTGCTGGGGCCCGAGCCGCCGGTCGTGCCATCGCACGAGCCCCGGTTCGATCCTGAGGCGCCAGGCCCGCGGCGCACGACCGCCAAGGCCGGCGCGGCAGGTGCCGGGATAGACCAGTTCCGCGTGGCGTTCATGCGAGCTACCCTGGGCTGCCAGGGCGAGCTCGATGTCCTTGCGGGAACAGGCACAGGGGTACGCGCGGCCCTCGTTCACCAGTTGGTCGAGCGCCGCCTGGTAGAGCGAGCCGCGCCGCGATTGCCAGACGGGAACCTCGTCCGGTACCAGGGTGCAGTCGGCCAGTTGCTGCAGGATCGTTTCGGCCGCGCCGCGAACGCAGCGCGGCCCATCGACATCTTCGATGCGCACCAGCCAGCGGCCGCCATGGGCGCGCGCGTCGAGCCAGCTGGCGAGGGCGGCCACCAGTGACCCCGCATGCAAAGGCCCCGTCGGAGAAGGAGCGAACCGGCCGACGTAGCTGGCCGCCATTGTTGCGCCGCCCGCGCGCATCGCCTTCAGTTCCCGTGCACCGCCAATGCGAGTTCCAGCCCCGAGACGAACGCGTCCTCCACCCGGTGGCCCAGGCACCAGTCGCCGCAGACGCCAAGCCCGGCCTCGCGGTCCCACAGGTGGGGCAGTCCCAGCGGCGCCTCGGTCTTGGCCCAGCGCCAGCGGTGCACCTGCGCGTAGCTCGGCTCGGCGTGGATGCCGGTCACTTCACCGAAGGCCTTGAGCAGCTTGGCTTGCACCCGCGGGCCATCATCGTTGAGGTGCTCCTGCGACCAGCCTGGGCTGGCTTGGACGGTCCAGCGCTCCACGGCGCCGCGGCCCGGCTTGGACGACTCGCGCGCCAGCCAGGCGATCCGGTGGTGGGTGCTGAGCGCGGCGTTCCATTGCGGTCCCAGATGCGCGAGCGTTGGCTGGACCGCTTGCGGAAACGCGAGCATCAGCGTCCAGCACGGGGCGACCTCGACCTGTCCCAGCCGCTGCGCCAGGCCCTGCGCCAGCTCGGAGTGGGCCAGCAGGCCGGCCGCCAGCGCGCTGGGCATGGCGAGCAGCACCGCATCGAAGCCGGAGAACACGTGGACCGAGTCTTGCGGACCGCTGGTGCGCAATTGCCAGCGGCGGGGGTCGAGCGCATCGCGTTCGATGCGTGTGACCCGCGTCTGCATTTGCACGCAGCCGGCCGCCACCAGGGGTTCGGCCCAGTGCTGCGCCAGGGCGTCCATGGTCGGCACCGCCACCCAATGGGGTTCGGGTGCGGGCAGTGCGGCCTCGGCGACGCGGCCATGCGGATCGAGCACGCGCACCGCCGTGGCGCTCCAGGGCTTGCGCAGGCCGGGTGACAGCGACAGCACCTTTTCGAAGCGCGCATCGCGAACGGTGAAGTATTGGGAGCCGTGGTCGAAACTGCCGAACGGCGTTTCCCAGCTGGCCATGCGGCCGCCCACGGCGCTGCCTTTTTCCAGCAGCGTCACCCGGTGCCCCGCCTGAGCCAGTGTCCGTGCGCAGGACAAGCCCGCGATGCCCGCGCCGACCACGGCGATCGTTTGTTGTGGTGCCATCTTGCGGCTCATTGTCGCATCAGGCCCTGACGTGCTGTTCGAGCAGCGCGCGGCGGGTCGCGGGGCTCTCCAGGCGGCCCAGCCACCACTGCAGGGCACGGCCCTCGCTGTCGCTGCTGCGCCAGGCATAACTCAATCGCACCAGGCGGCTGCTGCGCTGGACCTCCTTGACGACGAGGCGACCGCTCTGGACATACGGCCGCACCATCGGCTCGGGCACGAAGCCGCCGCCCAGGCCTCGCAACTGGGCATCGAGCTTGGCGCGCATGGTCGGCACCGTGAGCACGTCCTGGCCGGCCAGCAGCCCGCGGGTGAGCGCCGTGCCGCGCTGGACCGAGTCGGCCACGGCGATCGCGCGATGCATCTGCAGCAAATCGTCCTTCAGTACGCCGGCCACCGCGGCCAGCGGATGGTGCGGCGCCACGGCATAGACGAAGGCGACTTCGCCAAGCACGCTGCTGCGGATACCAGCCGAGGTGCCGGGTTCGAGCGCGAGGCCCAGCGCCAGATCCGCCTGGCCCGAGGTCAGGGCCTCGAGCGTCCCGGACAGCGACTCGTCGCGCAGGCGCAGGCGCGTGGCGGGAGCCACGGCGAAGAAATCCTGCGCCAGTTCCATCATCGTGGACCACGAGATCACCGTGTCGACCGCGATGGTGAGCTGCGATTCCCAGCCCGTGGCGACCCGCTTCACGCGATTGGCCACCGCGTCGATCTCCAGCAGCAGCCGGCCGCCCTCGCGCAGCAGCTCGGCGCCGGCCTCGGTCAGGCGGGCCTGGCGCGACGTGCGGTCGAACAGCAGCGCGTCCAGCGCATCCTCGATCTGGCGTACGCGGTAGGTGACAGCGCTGGGCACCACGCCGAGTTCCCGGGCGGCCGCGGCAAAACTGCCGGTTTGGGCAACCGCCTGCAGGAGCGCCAGGGCGTCGGGGGTGAGCACCTCGCGAGGTGTTGGCACGGTCGAGCGGTCTTCATTCAATGCTTTTGAATGATGCCATCAAAAACAAGGCCTCGGCTGACAGCGTTCGGGCCCTTAC
>DATMBW010000044.1:0-2520 GCA_035559095.1 Ramlibacter sp. | reverse complement strand
AACCCGAAGGGAGCGGGGTGATAACCGCGCCACTCCGCGTTGCGCTCCTAGGCAAGGCGGCCAGCCTTGCCGTCGTCCCGCGCCTTGATTGGCGCGGTTCTCACCCCACTCGCACTGACAAAAATAGCGTGAACAGGCCCTAAAGAGCGGCTTTGCATTCATCAACCTGGGAGGTCGACCATGAAGCAGACGATCACAACGAGCAGCGGCGGCAAGCGAGTCGACCGTGTACTCAACGCGCGCCGCGATACGCTGGACTTTCGCGACCGCATGTTCGAGCCCACCCTGGTTGAAGTGCCCTCTTACATCAAGCTGGATGACTACCGTTCGCACAAAATCCCGATCCTGAATCAGGGCAGCGAGGGGGCGTGCACCGGTTTCGGACTGGCGACGGTAGCGAATTACCTGCTGACCTTGCGCAAGGTGGAACCCGATCCGGTACCGGTCAGCCCCCGCATGCTGTATGAGATGGCACGCCGCTATGACGAATGGCCGGGCGAGAACTACAGCGGCTCCAGCGCGCGCGGGGCCATGAAGGGCTGGCAGAAACACGGAGTCTGCTCCGAGCGGCATTGGAAATACCGCACCCGCGCCGGCCTTGCCGGCGGCCTGACCCAGGCGCGCACGGCCGATGCGATGCGGCGGCCGCTGGGCGCGTACCAGCGCGTGAACCACAAGGATCTGGTGGCGATGCACACCGCGCTGGCCGAAGTGGGCGTGCTGTTCGCGACAGCGACCGTGCACCAGGGCTGGAGCCAGGTCGATGCGAAAGGCGCCATTCCCTATCCCGCGCCGCTTTCGGGCGGGCACGCGTTCGCCATCGTCGCCTACGACCGCCACGGCTTCTGGATCCAGAACTCGTGGGGCACGACATGGGGCGCGGACGGCTTCGCGCGGATCTCCTACGACGACTGGCTGGCCAACAGCACCGACGTGTGGGTGGCGCGGCTGGGCGCACCGGTGGAACTTCGGCTGAACGACTCGGCGGCCATCGCGCACTCGGTGTCGGCCGGCAGATCGGCAGCGTACTCGTACAGCGACCTGCGGCCGCACATCGTGAGCCTGGGCAACGATGGGCTCTTGCGCCCCGGCGGCGACTACGGCACCTCGGCGGCCGAGCTGCGGCAGATCTTCGAGACCGATATGCCGCGGGCCATGGCCGGCTGGCGCGACAAGCACGTGCTGCTGTATGCGCACGGCGGGCTGGTGGACGAGCGCAGCGCGATACAGCGATTGGCCGAATACCGCAGCGTCATGCTGGATGCCCACATCTACCCGATCGGCTTCGTCTGGAACAGCGACTACTGGTCCACCGTCACCAACATCCTGCAGGACGCGATGCGCAAGCGCAGGCCCGAGGGCGCATTGACGGCAGCCAAGGACTTCCTGCTCGACCGGCTGGACGACACGATCGAAATCGTGGCCCGCCCGCTCACCGGCAAGGCGTCCTGGGACGAGATGAAGGAGAACGCCGTGGGCGCCACCTTGCCCGGCGGCGGTGCCCTCACGGCGCTGGATCACCTGGCCGCACTGCGCAAGCGGATGCCGTTCAAGCTGCACGTGGTGGGCCACAGCGCCGGGGCGATCTTCCAGGCGCCCCTGGTGCGCCTGCTCACCGCGCCCGCCGGCCCGATCGCATCGGGCTACCTGAGGGGCCGGGCCGGTTACGGCATGGGCCTGGACACCTGCACCTTGTGGGCTCCGGCATGCACCACCCAGCTGTTCAAGCAGGCCTACCTGCCGGCGGTGCGCGAGGGCAGCATCGGGCGCTTCGGTCTCTTCGCACTCGACGACAAGAGCGAGCAGGCCGACAACGTGGCGAAGATCTACAACAAGTCGCTGCTGTACCTGGTGTCGCGGGCTTTCGAAGAGAGCGCTTTCGGCGTGGGCACGCCGATTTTGGGGATGGAGAAATTCCTCGCCGCGGACCCGGAGCTTTCAGGGCTGTTCACGAGTGGGAAGGCCGACCTCGTGTTTTCACCCAACAGCAACCCCGAAGGCTCGATCACGGCGTCGCGCGCCACCGAACACGGCGCCTTCGATGACGACAGCGCCACTGTCAAGGCCGCCATCGCGCGCATTCTGGGCAGCGGGGCGCCCCAGCCCATCGCGGTACGCGCACCCGATCTGCGCTTCCATCAAGGCAGTGGATCGCTGCGCAGCCAGCGCGAGCAGATCGACCGGCAGTCGGCGACGCGGGCTTAGCGCCAGCATCCGGCCAGGCAAGGGATGTCTTGCGGGGCCGGGGTCGGAGCGTCATGCCTCGGTCCGTGCATAGTGCAGGCTCGGCAATGGGCTCGCTGCACTGGACAGCTGCGGGGCGTTCCGCGATTCCAAGCCCTCAATGGCAAAACCCTTGTCATCCCGGACTCGATCCGGGATCCATGGATCGCCTATTTCCACGCGGCTCGCGCGCGGGCACGCACCTGCAGCAGTGGCGCTTGCGGCGCGGCGGCGGCCGCCTCGGCCGGGCCGGCCTGCGGCCAGGTGATGCGTTCGAACTTCGCGGCGATGTCCTCG
>DATMBW010000043.1:0-4578 GCA_035559095.1 Ramlibacter sp. | reverse complement strand
TGACGAAACCGACGCCGTTGTCGAACATCGCGTCCAGCAGCCGGTGCAGGATCATCGCGTCCGTGATGTCGGCCACATGGAACTCGTCGAAGCAGACCAGGCGGTAGCGCCGGGCCATGCGTTCGGCGAGTTTGTCCAGCGGGTTCACCGTGCCTTGCAGCTCCGTCAGTTCGCGATGGACTTCGCGCATGAATTCGTGGAAATGCAGCCGCGTCTTGCGGCGGATGGGCACGGCCGTGTAGAAGCAGTCCATCAGGAAGCTCTTGCCGCGGCCGACGCCGCCGTGCATGTAGACGCCACGCGGAATGTCGGGCCGGTTGATCAGTTTCTTGAAGACGTTGGAGCGCTGCGCCTTGAACCTGCCCCATTCGCGCGCGCAGCGATCCAGGGCCTCCACGGCCCGCAACTGCGCGGGGTCGCTCTCGTAGCCGCGCTCCTTGAGTTCGCGGTTGTAGTGGGCGAGGACAGTCATGGCCGGCCGCCGAAATCGGACACCCGTACGCAAAGGGCGCGAAAAAAAAGCGAAAGACGCAAAAAAGACATTGGAAGTATTCTTTCTTTCCTTCTCTCTTTCGCGTCCTTCGCGAGTCCTTCGCGTCCTTCGCGTACGGATGTTGTTCTTTGGTCTTTCAGAAGTTCAGCGTCCGCTTGTCCACGGCCAGCGCCGCCTCCTTCGTCGCCTCCGACAGCGACGGGTGCGCGTGGCAGATGCGGGCGATGTCTTCGCTCGACGCGCGGAACTCCATCGCCACCACGGCCTCGGAAATCAGCTCGCTGGCCATCGGCCCCACGATGTGCACGCCCAGGACCTCGTCGGTCGCCGCATCGGCCAGGAACTTCACCATGCCGGTGGTGTCGCCCAGCGCGCGCGCCCGGCCGTTGGCCGTGAACGGGAAAGTGCCGGCCTTGTACTTCACACCTGCCGCCTTGAGCTGCTGCTCGGTCTGGCCGACCCAGGCGATCTCGGGGCTGGTGTAGATCACCCAGGGAATCGTGTTGAAGTTGACGTGCCCGTGTTGGCCGGCGATGCGCTCGGCCACCGCCACGCCCTCTTCCTCGGCCTTGTGCGCCAGCATCGGGCCGCGCACCACGTCGCCCACGGCCCACACGTTGGGCAGGCTGGTCCGGCATTCTGCGTCCACGACCACCGCGCCGCGCTCATCGAGATTGAGCCCCACCGCGTCCGGGTTCAGGCCGATGGTGTTTGGCAGGCGGCCGATCGAGACGATCAGCTTGTCCACTTCCAGCGTCTGGGCCTCTCCCTTGGCGTTGGTCCACGCCACCGACACGCCGTTCTTGCCCCTGCTCACTTCGCCCACTTTCGCGCTCAGCTCGATCTTCAGGCCCTGCTTGTCGAATGCCTTCTTCGCTTCGCGCGCGATCTGTTCGTCCGCCAGGCCGAGAAAAGTGGGCAGCGCCTCCAGCACGGTTACCTGGGAGCCCAGCCGCCGCCAGACCGATCCCATCTCGAGCCCGATGACACCCGCGCCGATCAGGCCCATTTTTTTTGGCACGCCCTGCACCCGCAGCGCGCCGTCGTTGGACAGGATGTATTCCTCGTCGAAAGGCGTGCCGGGCAGCGCGCGCGCAATGGAGCCGGTGGCGACGATGACGTGCTTGCCGGCGATCGTTTCCTCGGCCGCGCCCGCCTTTCCCGACCCTGTCGAAGGGGTCACCTTGATCTCGTAAAAGGCGGCCTGCGACTGTCCTGAGCTCGTCGAAGGGCGGTTGACGAACGAGCCGCGTCCGTGAAAGAACGACACCTTGTTCTTCTTGAACAGGAAGGCGATGCCGTCGTTGTTCTGCTTGACCACCTGGTCCTTGCGGGCCAGCATTCTGGCCAGGTCCAGCCCCAGGCCTTTCACCTCGATGCCATGGTCGGCGAAATGCTTGCCGGCATGCTCATAGTGTTCCGACGACTGCAGCAGCGCCTTGGACGGGATGCAGCCGACGTTGGTGCAGGTTCCGCCCAGGGCGGGCCCGCCCTTGCCGTTCTTCCACTCGTCGATGCAGGCGGTGTTCAGGCCCAGTTGCGCGGCCCTGATGGCGGCGATGTAGCCGCCGGGACCGCCGCCGATGACGATGACGTCAAAATTCTTGTTGCTCACGGACGATAACGAGGCCCCTTGCGGGGCCTCGTCCTTGTTGTTGTTGATCAAATGTCGAACAGGAGGCGGGCCGGCTCTTCCAGCGCTTCTTTCATCGCCACCAGCCCGAGCACGGCTTCCCGGCCGTCGATGATGCGGTGGTCGTAGCTCATGGCCAGGTAGTTCATCGGGCGCACCACGACCTGGCCGTTCTCAACGACCGCCCTATCCTTGGTCGCGTGCACGCCCAGGATCGCCGACTGCGGCGGATTGATGATGGGCGTGGACAGCATGGAGCCGAACACGCCGCCGTTCGAGATCGAGAACGTGCCTCCGGTCATCTCCTCGATCCCCAGCTTGCCGTCGCGCGCCTTGACGCCGTACTCGGCGATCTTCTTCTCGATGTCGGCAAAGCTCATCTGGTCGGCGTTGCGCAGGATCGGCACGACCAGGCCACGCGGCGAGCCGACGGCGATGCCGATGTCGAAGTAGCCGTGGTAGACGATGTCGTTGCCGTCGACCGACGCATTGATCACGGGGTATTTCTTGAGCGCGTGCACGGCCGCCTTCACGAAGAAGCTCATGAAGCCGATCCTCACGCCGTGCTCCTTCTCGAACCGGTCCTGGAAGCGCTTGCGCATTTCCATCACGGGCGCCATGTTGACCTCGTTGAACGTGGTCAGGATGGCATTGGACGATTGCGACTGCAGCAGCCGCTCGGCCACCCGCGCGCGCAGGCGGCTCATGGGTACGCGCTGTTCCGGGCGATCGCCGAGGTCCGGCGCGGCGACGGGCGCGGCGACTTGCGCCAGCGCGGGCCTGGGTGCGCTGGTCGGGGCAGCCGGAGGGGCGACAGCCGCCTTGAAGGCGCCCGTCGCCAAGGCGCCAAGCACGTCGCCTTTGGTCACGCGGCCGTCCCTGCCGGTCCCCGGCACGGAGCCGGCGGCGAGTTGGTTGTCGGCCATGATCTTGGCGGCCGCCGGCATCGCGATGCCGGACTTGGAGCCCGCTGCCGCCGGTGCGGCTGCGGCTGCGGCTGCGGCTGTCGGTGCGGCTGCGGCTGTCGGTGCGGCTGCGGCTGCCGATGCGGTTGCGGCCGGCGCCGCGGCTGCCGCTGCAGCCGCCGCGGCATTGCCCTCGGTGTCGATCCGCGCGATGACCTGCTCGGCCGTCACCGTGCTGCCATCGGGCACCACAATCTCCGCCAGCACGCCGGCCGCGGGCGCCGGCACTTCCAGCACCACCTTGTCGGTCTCGATCTCGATCACGATCTCGTCGATCGCAACGAGCTCGCCGGCCTTCTTCCTCCACTGCAGCAGGGTCGCCTCGGCTACCGATTCGGACAGCTGCGGGACTTTTATTTCAACGATAGCCATTTTTGTATTCCTAGATTTGTGACCCCCCGCGTGGTGACCGGCCGCTCAGGTCCGGTTCGACTGCGCGGAGTTATTTCGGCGCTTGTGTCCGAAATAACCACCCTTATTTGGAAAGAACGAAGCCCTTGAGCTTGCCGAAGGCGCCATCCACCAGGGCCTTTTGCTGCTCCTGGTGCAGGTGCGAGTAGCCCACCGCCGGCGAGGCCGACGCGGCGCGGCCGGAATAGCCCAGCTTCTGCCCCTCGCTCATGTTCTCGTGGATGTAGTGCTGCACGAAGAACCATGCCCCCTGGTTCTGCGGCTCGTCCTGGCACCACACGACGTCGGTGGCGCCCGGATATTTCTTCAACTCGGCCGCGAACGTCCTGTGCGGAAACGGATACAGCTGCTCGACGCGCAGGATGGCGGTGTCGTCCGCGCCCCTTTCCTCGCGCCTCTTGGCCAGATCGTAGTACACCTTGCCAGAGCAGACGACGACGCGCTTGACCTTGTCGGCCTTGAGGTCCTTGTTCTCGGGGATCACGGTCTGGAAGCCGCCCTTGGTGAACTCGGACAACGGCGACGCGGCGTCGCGGTTGCGCAGCAGCGACTTGGGAGTCATGATGATCAGCGGCTTGCGCAGCGTGCGCACCATCTGCCGGCGCAGCACGTGGAAGATCTGGCTGGCCGTGGTCGGCTGCACGACCTGCATGTTGGTGTCGGCCGAGAGCTGCATGAAACGCTCCAGGCGCGCGGAGCTGTGCTCGGGGCCCTGCCCCTCGTAGCCGTGGGGCAGCATCAACGTGATGCCGTTGACGCGCCCCCACTTGACCTCGCCGGATGCGATGAACTGGTCGATCACCACCTGGGCGCCGTTGGCGAAGTCGCCGAACTGCGCCTCCCAGATCACCAGCGTGTTCGGGTCGTTGGAGGCGTAGCCGTATTCGAAGCCCAGCACCGCTTCCTCGGACAGGATCGAGTCGATCACGGTGAACGAGGCCTGGTTCTCGGCGACGTTTTCCAGCGGTGTGTAGATGCCGGTGTCCCACTTCTCGCGGTTCTGGTCGTGCAGCACCGCATGCCGGTGGCTGAACGTGCCCCGGCCGCTGTCCTCACCCGAGAGCCGCACCGGGTAT
>DATMBW010000042.1:0-4244 GCA_035559095.1 Ramlibacter sp. | reverse complement strand
GCCGGTCGAATAACGGGACCGGGTCGATTCTCAGCTCCAGTCGCTGGACTCCGGGTGCCGCTTCAAGTACATGGTGGGCCAACCGCCGCCACGGCCACGTTTTCACCTCATATCCGATCACGGGTGCGAGCAGCAAACCACAGATCAGGAGAAGCACAAGAATCTTAATGCTCGGGTATCGACTCATCTGCCCTGACCCGACCAGTGGTTCCCGGGTAAGTCTGGAGCTCAAGATCCGTTCCCTGCCATTCGACAAGTATGCGAACAGCACGGTTTAGCACACGGGTTGTCTGTCCCGCTCGAAGGACTTTTTTGTCATGGTGAGCTCGCAATAATGGCGCACAGATCGAAAAAGCTGTAGGCCGCTACAGCGAACCATGATGTGAAGCGAACTCCCAGAGGGGGAGCGCGAATTGCGGCCAAAGAAAAAGGGCCCCAATGGAGCCCTGGCGGAAACGGAGGGATTCGAACCCTCGATGAGGCTCTACACCCCATACTCCCTTAGCAGGGGAGCACCTTCGGCCACTCGGTCACGTTTCCTGAGAGGGGTGATTATGCCCCAACCGCAGCTCTTCAGGAGGGCAGCTGATCCAGGTCGAACGCACGGTGCAGGGCGCGCACGGCCAGCTCCATGTACTTCTCGTCGATCACCACGGAAGTCTTGATTTCGCTGGTCGAGATCATCTGGATGTTGATGCCCTCCTCGCTCAGCGCGCGGAACATCTTGCTGGCGACGCCCACGTGGCTGCGCATGCCGATCCCCACGATGCTGACCTTGCAGATGCGCGTATCGCCCACCAGTTGATCGGTTCCCAGCGCCGGCATGACCTTGGTCTTGAGCAGGTCGAGGGTGCGCGCGTAATCATTGCGGTGCACCGTGAAGCTGAAGTCGGTCTTGCCGTCCTTGGAGATGTTCTGGATGATGATGTCGACTTCGACGTTCGCCTCTGCCACGGCGCCCAGGATGTTGTAGGCGATGCCCGGCTTGTCCGGCACGCCCAGGATGGAGATCTTGGCCTCATCGCGATTGAAGGCGATGCCCGATACGACGGCACGTTCCATTTTTTCGTCTTCCTCAAAAGTGATCAAGGTGCCCGACTGGGCTTCCTCTTGGATGTCGATGTCCCAGGGGGTGAAACTGGACAGCACGCGCAGCGGCACTTCGTACTTGCCCGCGAATTCCACCGATCGGATCTGCAGCACCTTGGAGCCGAGCGACGCCATCTCGAGCATCTCCTCGAAGCTCACCGTCTGCAGACGCCGCGCCTCGGGCACCACGCGCGGGTCGGTGGTGTAGACGCCGTCCACGTCGGTATAGATCAGGCATTCATCGGCCTTCATGGCCGCCGCCACGGCCACGGCCGACGTGTCGCTGCCGCCGCGGCCCAAGGTCGTGATGTGGCCGTCGTCGTCCACGCCCTGGAAGCCCGTCACGATGACGACTTTGCCTTCGGCCAGGTCGGCGCGGATCTTGCGGTCGTCGATCGACTCGATCCGGGCCTTGGTGTAGGCGTTGTTGGTGACGATCGGGACCTGCCAGCCGGCGTAGCTGACCGACTCCATGCCTTCGGCCTGCAGCGCGATCGCGAGCAGCGCCGACGAAGCTTGTTCCCCGGTCGCGGCCAGCATGTCGAGTTCGCGGAACATCGCGGCGGTCTGCTTCTCGGGCGACAGCTCCTTGGCCAGGGCCAGCAGCCGGTTGGTTTCGCCGCTCATGGCGCTGGGGACCACGACCATCTGGTGGCCGGCGCGGGCCCACTTGGCCACGCGCTTGGCGACATTGCGGATGCGCTCTGTCGAGCCCATCGACGTACCGCCGTATTTGTGAACGATCAATGCCATCGGAAGGGAAAGGAAAGAAGAGGCGGCGATTGCTGGGGACTGTCCGACGCGGGCCGCACCGCGCCAACGAAGCAATTATAGGTACGCCGGGCGCGGTCGATGGACGCCGGGAGCGGCCGGCGCTAGGCCTGCCCGGAATATTTCAGCATGCCCTGATGAAGCTCAACCCGGCCCGCCGCCACCTTGATCCGGATGGCGTGGCCGCGCGTGGCGCATGCCTCGATCTGGTCCAGCAGTTCCTCGACCTGCGCCGCGCTGGGGGTCACCTGGTGCGCGGCGCGCAGCCAGTGGCGCAGCAGGTTGGACTGGCGTGCCCGGGGGAGCTTGCGCAGTTCCCGCAGCGCGGGCGGGTTGCCAACCGAGGCCAGGTCCTGCACAGCCAGCACCGTCAACAGCTCCTGCGCCTGCGCCGCGTGGCGGGCCGATCGCGCGAATGTTTCCCGGAACCGCGGAAAAGCCTTCTGCAGCGCGGGCAGCACGTCGCGGCGAATGCGGTTGCGCGTGATCGCCGTGTCCGCGTTGGTGGGGTCTTCGACGAAGGCAACGCCTTGCGCCGCGAGCCATGCGCGCAGGTCCGCGCCGCTGATGGCCAGCAACGGCCGCTCGAACCGCATCCCATGGCGCTTGAAGCCGGCCGGCATCGCGGCCAGGCCCGGCAGGCCGGCGCCGCGGCTCAAAGCCAGCAGCAGGGTCTCCACCTGGTCGTCGGCGTGCTGGGCCAGCTGGACCGAGTGCATGCCCAGGGATGCCGCGCTGGCCGCGAGAGCCGAGTAACGCGCTTTGCGCGCCGCATCCTCCGGGCTCTCACCCGGCTCGTTGCGCGCATCGACCCGTACCACATGCAGCGGCACATCCAATGTCTTGCACACCGCCTCGCAGTGGCGCGCGAAATCGTCGGCCGCGGCCTGCAGCCCGTGATGCACATGGATCGCGTGGACCTGGCCTGGCCAGAGCTGGGCGGCCGCGAACAACAACACGGTCGAATCCGCGCCGCCGCTGAAGGCGACCGCCAGCGGCAACAACGGGGGCGACGCCCGCAGTGGGGCAAGGGCCGGGTTGTCGCCGGCGCTAGCGCGCGTCGGCCTTGGTGTCGGTGAAGCGGCCATAGCTTTGGAGCCGCTCGTAGCGCCGCTCCAGCAAGTCGCGCACTTTCAGGTCGCCAAGCTGGCGCCAGGCGTCGTTCAGGGCGCGCTTGAGAAAGGCCGCCATCTGCCGGTGGTCGCGATGGGCGCCGCCCACAGGCTCGTTGACGATCTTGTCGATCAAACCCAGGGCCTTGAGGCGGTGCGCGGTGATGCCCATGGCGTCGGCCGCGTCCTGGGCTTTCTCCGAGGTCTTCCAGAGAATGGATGCGCAGCCTTCGGGGCTGATCACCGAGTAGATGGAGTACTGCAGCATCAGCACCTGATCGGCCACGGAGATCGCCAGCGCGCCGCCCGAGCCGCCCTCGCCGATCACCGTCGTGATGATCGGCACCTCCAGCTGGCACATCTCGAAGATGTTGCGGCCGATGGCTTCGGACTGGCCGCGTTCTTCCGCATCGATGCCGGGGTAGGCGCCCGGCGTATCGACGAAGGTGAACACCGGCAGCTTGAATTTCTCGGCCGTCTTCATCAGGCGCAGCGCCTTGCGGTAGCCTTCGGGCCGGCTCATGCCGAAGTTGCGCAGGCCGCGCTCTTTCGTGTCGCGGCCTTTCTGCTGGCCGATCACCATGCAGGCGTTGCCGTTGAAGCGGGCCAGCCCGCCCACGATCGACAGGTCATCGGCGAAGTGGCGATCGCCGTGCAGTTCGATGAAGTTCGTGAAGATTTCATTCACGTAATCCAGCGTGTACGGCCGCTCGGGATGGCGCGCGATCTTGGTGATCTGCCAGGGAGTCAGGACGCTGTAGATGTCCTTGGTCAGCTGCTGGCTCTTCTTGCTGAGCTGGTCGATCTCTTCCGAGATATCGACCGCCGATTCCGTCTGCACATAACGCAGCTCTTCGATCTTGGTCTCGAGCTCCGCGATCGGCTGCTCGAAATCGAGGAAGGTCTTCTTTGCCAAGGTGTACTCCTTGTTCTAAGTTGCTCTGCCCTCCGCACCTCCCATTCAGGGCTGCCGCGGAACCGGCTTTGCCGGTCCGCTGGCGGCGCCCCCTTGAGGGGGAGGCGGCCAAAGGCCGCCTCGGGGGTGGGTCAATATTCCACGGGCTCGGGGTCCAGCGAGCGCCAAATATACCAAGTCGCCACGCTGCAATAGGGATCCCAGGCGGCGGCCACTTCGCGCGCGTCGCTGCGGCTGACGGGATCTCCCGAAAAGTAGTTTTTGCTGATCCCGCTGAGAAGCCCGACGTCGTCCAGCGGCAGCACGTTGGGCCTCATCAAATGGAAGATCAGGAACATCTCCGCGGTCCATCGCCC
>DATMBW010000041.1:0-8029 GCA_035559095.1 Ramlibacter sp. | reverse complement strand
GTCGTGGCCGTGTTCTTCGAGACCATCCAGGGCGAAGGCGGCATCAACCCGATGCGCATCGACTACCTGCAGCAGGTGCGCCGGCTGTGCGATGACCGGGACTGGCTGCTGATGATCGACGAGGTGCAGTGCGGCATGGGGCGCACCGGCAAATGGTTCGCCCACCAATGGGCCGATATCAAGCCCGACGTGATGCCCATCGCCAAGGGACTGGGCTCGGGCGTGCCCGTGGGCGCCGTCGTGGCCGGCCCGAAGGCCGCGGAAATTTTCCAGCCCGGCAATCATGGAACCACCTTCGGCGGCAATCCGCTGGCGATGCGGGCCGGGGTCGAGACGATCCGCATCATGCAGGAGGATGGCCTGCTGCAGAACGCGGCCAATGTGGGGGCGCACCTGAAGGGAGCATTGGCCCGCGAGCTGGGCGGCCTGGCGGGCGTGACCGAGATTCGCGGTCAGGGCCTGATGCTCGGCATCGAGCTGGCAAGGAACTGCGCGGTTCTGACCAATCGGGCCGCCGAGGCCGGATTGCTGATCAGCGTCACTGCCGACAACGTGATTCGGCTGCTGCCGCCGCTGGTCATGAGCGAGGCCGAGGCCGACGAGGTGGTGACGCTCCTGGTGCCGCTGGTGAAGGACTTCCTCGCCGAGTGAGGGGCTGCGATGACCATCCAACACTACCTGCAGTTCAGCGATTTTTCGGCCGATGAATACGCGTGGCTGTTCCAGCGAGCGGCGATCATCAAGAAGAAATTCAAGGCGTACGAGAAATACCACCCGCTGGCCGACCGTACGCTGGCGATGATTTTCGAGAAGGCTTCCACCCGCACCCGCGTCAGCTTCGAGGCCGGCATGTACCAGCTCGGCGGCAGCGTCGTGCACCTGACCACCGGCGACAGCCAGCTGGGGCGCGCCGAGCCGATCGAGGACAGCGCCAAGGTGATCAGCCGCATGGTGGACCTGGTGATGATCCGCACTTTCGGGCAGGACAAGATCGAGCGGTTCGCCGCGCATTCGCGCGTTCCGGTCATCAACGGCCTGACCAACGAGTTCCACCCCTGCCAGATCCTGGCCGACCTGTTCACGTTGCTCGAGCACCGCGGCACCAATGCGCAGGGCCTGCCGGACCCGGCGCTGCTCAAGGGCAAGCGGGTGGCCTGGGTGGGGGACGGCAACAACATGGCCAACACCTGGCTGCAGGCCGCCGAGCTCCTGGGCTTCACGGTGCATGTCAGCACCCCCACCGGCTATGAAGTGGACCAGGCGGTGGCCGGCATTCGCAGCAACGACAGCTACAAGGTCTTCAAGGACCCGATGGATGCCTGCCGCGGGGCGGACCTCGTCACGACCGACGTCTGGACCAGCATGGGCTACGAGGCCGAAAACGAGGCACGCAAGAAGGTCTTTGCGAACTGGTGCGTGGACACGGAGATGATGCGCGCCGCCAAGCCTGAAGCGCTGTTCATGCACTGCCTGCCGGCGCACCGCGGCGAGGAAGTCGACGCCGAGGTGATCGACGGCCCGCAGTCAGTCGTTTGGGACGAGGCTGAAAACAGAATGCATGTGCAGAAGGCACTCATGGAGTACCTTCTGCTGGGCAGGGTTGGCTGAAGGCCAAGCCTGACAGGCATTCTGATTCGGCGCAGGCTAACTTTGCGCAGCAAAGTTAAGCGCAGCGGCCGGAGCCAAAACAGAATGCATGTGCAGAAGGCACTCATGGAGTACCTTCTGCTGGGCAGGGTTGGCTAGATGCGCATGCCCGGGCGCGCGGGCAACCTGCCCAGCTTGACCAGCCGCGATTCCACGGCGAAGGGCGTGCGGCCCAGTTCCTGCGCCAACTGCTTCAATGCGATCCCCTGGGCGAATGCCGCGTCGAGCCGCGCGTCGTCCTGGGCGTCCCAGGCCTTGCCGGCATTCGGCGGCGAGTTGCGCTGGGGTCGTGCGGCCTTGTCGGCCAACGCATGGGACACCGCGAACAGCGCGCGGATCACCGGCGGCGCGTTATAGGGACTTTCGGGGGGCATCACCTCGCCCGTGACCGGGTGGATGCCCTGGGCCAGGGTGTCGACAATCTGGCGCGCGGTTTGCAGCTCCATGGATTTCCTCCTGATGAGAAGTTGCGGAAAGACTGTATTTACGTACAGTCTTTCCGCAACGCACCAGCCCGAGCAGGGGTTGACTCCTTGCCAGCCGCCCGTTCGGCCCGCCACCTGACGGCCCGATTACTTTAAGCTTCAACCATTCGCGGCCGTTGTCGGAATAAACCGACACCACGGTTTTTCGCAGCGGCGCAAACTTCCCCGGATGAAAAAGCTCTGGGATATCTCTCCGCCGGTGGCGCCGGGCTCGCCGGTTTTCCCGGGCGACACGCCCTACGCTCAGGAGTGGTCGGCCACGCTGTCGCCGGGCAATCCCGTCAACGTCAGCCGCATCACCTTGTCGCCGCACGTGGGGGCCCATGCCGACGCGCCGCTGCACTACGACCCAGCCGGCGCGCCGATCGGCGCGCTGGACCTGGAGCCCTACCTGGGACGCTGCCGCGTGATCCACGCCATCGGCAAGGGACCGCTGGTGCAATGGGAGCATCTCGAGCATGCCGCAGGCGATCTTCCGCCGCGCCTGCTCGTGCGCACCTACGAAAGCGCGCCGGTGGACCGATGGGACGACGAGCTCGCAGCCTATGCACCCGAAACGATCGAGCGGCTGGCGGCGCTTGGCGTCAAACTGGTGGGCATCGACACGGCCAGTATCGACCCGGCCCATAGCAAGGCGCTCCAGAGCCATCAGGTGATCCGACGCCTGGGCCTGCGGGTGCTGGAAAACCTGGTGCTCGACGGGGTGCCCGAAGGCGACTATGAGTTGATCGCCCTGCCCTTGAAGCTGATGACGGCCGATGCGTCGCCGGTGCGCGCCGTGCTGAGAGAACTATGAGCCGCCCGGCAATGACGACGCTGCAGGAATGCCGTACGCTGGACGCGCAGGATCCGCTGCGCGACCTGCGCGACCTGTTCGCGCTGCCCGATGGCGTGATCTACCTGGACGGCAATTCACTGGGCGCGCTGCCGAAGGCGGCGCCCGCCCGCGTGGCGCATGTGATCATCGACGAATGGGGCCAGGGCCTGATCCGCTCGTGGAACAGCGCTGGTTGGTTCAGCCTGCCGCAGCGCCTGGGCGACAAGATCGCACGGCTGGTGGGGGCGCGCGCGGGCGAGGTCGTCGCCACGGACAGCACGTCGGTCAACCTCTACAAGGTGCTCAGCGTCGCGTTGGGCACGGCAGCTCAATCGGATCCCAAGCGAAAGGTGGTCGTCAGCGAGCGGAGCAATTTCCCCACCGACCTGTACATCGCGCAGTCGCTGTGCAAGGAGCGCGGCTACGCGCTGCACCTGGTTGACCACGACGAGGTCGCAACCGCCCTGAACCACGGCGTGGCTGTGCTCATGCTCACCCACGTCAATTACCGCACCGGCGCCATGCACGACATGGCGGGCCTGACGGCGCAGGCGCATCGCCAAGGCGTGCTGGCGGTGTGGGACCTCGCACACAGCGCGGGCGCGGTCCCTGTCGATCTGCATGCGGCCGACGCCGACTTTGCGATCGGATGCGGCTACAAATACCTCAATGGCGGACCCGGCGCGCCCGCCTTCGTCTGGGTTCATCCTCGCCATGCGAATCGCCTGGAACAGCCGCTGGCCGGCTGGTGGAGCCATGCGGCGCCCTTCGAATTCGAACCAGGTTACCGGGCCGCGGCCGGGATCGCGCGCTATCTTTGCGGCACCCAGCCAATCCTGGGCATGGCTGCGCTCGAATGCGGACTGGACACGCTGCTGGCCGCCGAGCCGCTGGGCGGCATGGCGGCGCTGCGCCGCAAATCGCTGGCGTTGACCGACCTGTTCATCCGGCTGGTGGAAGAGCGCTGCGCCGGCCACGGCCTGGGCCTGGCGACACCGCGCGAGCACCGTCTGCGCGGATCGCAGGTCTGTTTCACGCGCGGCGAGGGCGCGTACCCCATCGTGCAGGCGCTGATCGCGCGCGGCGTGATCGGCGACTACCGGGCCGGCGACCTTTCAGGCGGCCCGGGACAGGCCGGCGCTGACATCCTGCGGTTCGGCTTCACTCCGCTTTACCTCGGCTTCGAAAATGTGTGGCGGGCGGTTGAGCATTTGCACCAGGTGCTCGAAACGCAGGAATGGCGGCGTCCCGAGTTCAACAGCAAGCACGCGGTGACATGACATGAGCCGGAACAAACCCGCCCCGCCGCCCGCCGGCCCGGCCGGATCCATCGTGCGGGGCGAGGACGCCTTGTTCGATTTCAGCGGTGCCATGAGCTATGGCGACTACCTGCAGCTCGACGCCATCCTCAACGCCCAGAAGCCGCTGTCGCCCGATCACAACGAGATGCTCTTCATCATCCAGCACCAGACCAGCGAGCTGTGGATGAAGCTGATGCTGCATGAGCTGCGCGCGGCGATCGCCAACGTGGCACGCGACGAATTGGGCAACGCTTTCAAGATGCTCGCGCGCGTCAGCCGCATCATGGAGCAACTGGTCCACGCGTGGGACGTGCTGGCCACCATGACGCCGCCCGAGTACAGCGCCATCCGCCCCTACCTGGGCAGTTCGAGCGGCTTTCAAAGCGCGCAGTACCGCTGCATCGAGTTCGCTTTGGGCAACAAGAACGCGGATATGCTCAGGATTCACGCGCACCGGCCCGACTTGCTCGCGCAAGTCCAGGCGGCCTATGAATCGCCGTCGCTTTACGACGAAGCGCTGCGGCTGCTGGCGCGGCGCGGGCTGGCGGTGCCGCCGTCGCATACCCGACGCGACTGGACCCAGCCCTATGTGGAGAGCGCGGAAGTCGAACGGGCCTGGCTCGTGGTCTACCGCGATCCCCAGCGCCACTGGGACCTGTACCAGCTCGGCGAGGAACTCACCGACCTCGAGGACGCATTCCGGCTATGGCGCTTCCGCCATGTCACCACGGTGGAACGCGTGATCGGATTCAAGCGCGGCACCGGTGGCACCGGCGGCGTGAGCTACCTGCGCAAGATGCTGGACGTGGTGCTGTTCCCCGAAATCTGGAAGCTGCGCACCGATCTGTAGGGCAACGGCTTATTGGCCTTGCGCACCTGGCTCATGCATACTTGGACGCCGCGGCGCCGCCGTCCGCGAAGGAGATCGCTTGAGCAGGCAGCGTGAGCCGGTCCAGCACAAATTGTCCGTGGCGCCCGCCGTGGGCGAAAAGACCTTTTGGGAATCCCTGGGCCTGGAGAGCGTGACCTTCAGAACCCGCCGGCTCGAGCACCGGCTGGCCTGGGCGATCGCTGTTTTCACCGTGTGGGCCGCCGTCGTGCTCAACCCGGGGCACCCGGTGGTGTGGATGGTGGCGGTGCACGCCGCCATCGTCGGCGCGTGGTGCCGGATGAGCCCCGCCCAGCACCAATGGGTAATGCTGGTGCGCGCGGCTTTGCTGCTGGTGGGCGGCTTCCTGCTTCAGGTGACCACCGAGACCGGGGGTCCGGCCGGCCCCTACTTCATCTGGCCCATCATGGTGGTCGTGGCCTACTCGCTGTTATTGGCCGAGCGCTGGGTGATCGCGCTGTGGCTGGTGGCGCTGACGGAGTTCGCGGCGTCGCGCATTTTCTCGAACCAGGTGCCCTCGTGGCAGCAGGCGCTGGCCCAGGCCGGGATGCTGGCGTTCTTCGCTTTCGTGGCCATGGAATTCGGTCGCTCGATGCGCGAACTGGATCAGGAAGCCGAGCTTTCGCGCAAGGACCGCAGCAGCCGCATGTACAACGAAGCGGGCTTCTTTGCCCATGGCGGCGAGCTGTTCGACGAGTGCCGGCGCCGCAAGCGGCCGTTTTCGATGGTGTTGCTCAATAGCGCCGATCTGCGCGAGGTGGCGGAGCTGGCCGGCAAGAAAGCCGCCAACCAGCTGTTCGCGCAGCTGGTGCAGAGCATCGGCGCGGCAACGCCCAGCGAGGGGCTGGCGGCGCGCACCGACGCGGTGGAATTCGGCCTGGCTTTGCCCGGCGTCACCGCCGTTCGGGCGGCGGCCCTGCTGCACCAGCAGCTGGGGCAGCCTCCCAAGGTCGAAGTCCGGCTCAAGGGCAGCACGATCACCGTCATGCTCGATTCCATCATCGCCGAAGCAAGCGCCGATGTGCCGACGCTGGAAGACATGTACGACCGCATGCGCGTGAAGCTGGTCAAGAGTGCCGAGGGTGTGCCGGTGCCGGCGGGCGAGGCGGAACTCACCACGCTGCAGGGCATGCTGCAGGATGACGCGGCGATCCCGCACCATGCGCGGCCGACGATGCCCATGAGTTACGGCGAGATGACCGGTGCCAGGGGGCGTCACCGGTAAAGCCAAGGCTGGTCCAGCAGGCGTTCGCCCAGCAGCCGCAGCGAAAGATCGCGGCCCCGCTGCACCAGGCCCGTCGCGTGGAAGATGCGGCCGTTGCGCCGCGAGCGGGCCTGCACGCGAGCGCAGCGCTGCCAGCGATTGAGCGCATAACGGCGCAGCGCCAGCGGCACCTCGATTCCAGAGTGCGCCGCGAGGGCCATGGCGCGGCCCAGTTCCGCCGCATCCTCGATGGCCATGCCGGCGCCTTGGGCGAAGTAAGGGCGCATCGGATGCGCGGCGTCTCCCAGCAATGCAACCAGGCCGCGGGCCATCTCGCCGGCGCTTGCCACCGGCGCGCGGTCGTGCAGCGCCCAAAGCCGCCAGCCGGGCATGGCGCGCACGAGATCCTGCAGCGGCGCGCATTGCCGGCCCATCGCGGCTTGCAGGTCGGCGGCGATCGCGGCCTGGTCCCAATCCTCGGCGGCGCCGGGGGCCCTGCCCTGCACGATGGCGACCACGTTCAGTCCTTCGCCGCACCACACCGGATAGGCCACGACGTGCAGGCGCGGCCCCAGCCAGACTGTGACGTCGGGGCTGCGCACGAGTGCGGGCAGATCCCGCTGCGTTGCGACACAGCGGTAAGCCAGGTGCCCGGTCGGGGTCGGCGGACCGTCGCTGCAGACATGCGGCCGCACCGCGCTCCACAGTCCGTCCGCCCCGACCAGCGCGTCGCCTTCCACGGTGAGGTGGTCGCCCAGGCGCAGGCCCACCGCATCGGCCGACGGCAGCACCGCAGTGACGCGCGAGGACAGCTTGAGATGAACGCCCGCCTGCCGCGCCGCACCCAGCAGCAGGCCCTGCAAATCGGCACGATGCACGGTCGCGTAGGGCGCGCCGTAGCGGCTGGTGAACGCGGGGCCCAGGCGCAACAGGCCCAGCTGCGTGCCGTCGTTGGCGCTGCGCACCCGCAGTTGCTGCGGAAAAGCGGCCACCGCCGACAGCTCCCGTTCCAGCCCCCAGCCATGCAGTATGCGGGTCGCGTTGGGCCCCAGCTGAAGGCCGGCGCCGAACTCGCTGAATTGCGCGGCCTGCTCGTACAGCCGCGCGTCCCACCCGGCGCGGGTGCAGGCCACGGCCGCCGCCAGACCACCCAAGCCGCCGCCGGCGATGAGGACCTGCTTCGTCATGGCAGGCGATTGTGCATGACCACGGCAACGGCACTTGTATCGCAAGGCTTGCGCCCGCGCGTGGACCCATCTGTGCGCACAGGGGCATCGGCCCCACGCGCGCAAACAGTGGGACGGCGCCGGCTGTCGCCTGGCTAGCGCAGGCCGGGAGCGCCGCCGCCGGTCTTCCACGCTTTCACGACGGCGTCACCCCAGTTCCAGGTCCAGCGGCACGCAAGCAGTGGGCGCCATGCCGGCTATCAACTCAAGCACGGCGTCCAGACGGTCGCCGCCGCGCATGCCGACGCAGGTCTGGGTGACCTGTTGGCCCGGCGAGCTGCGCAAGATGGAGGCCGCAAGTTCCAGCGCGGCGCCGTCTGTTCCCACAAGGTGCACTGAAGAAGGGATCGGCATTCGCATCAGCAGCTCGGCGGCGCTTTCGGCCAGGGCGGCGCCCGCTTGCGCGCGCTTGCCCAGCAACAGCACCAGGCACCGCATGTTCGACAAGCCCAGGCGCACC
>DATMBW010000040.1:0-7307 GCA_035559095.1 Ramlibacter sp. | reverse complement strand
CCACCTCGCTCATGGGCAGCACCGGCTGGTCGCTCATCTGGTCGGGCTGGAAGGCCAGGTGCGGCACGCGGTTGGCCGCGTCCGTCGTGTGCAGGCGCGTGATGTCCACCAGGTCGGCGATCACGGCGCTGGCCGTGGGCTCGCTGCCCGCGCCCTTGCCGTAGTACAGGGTCGTGCCAACGGCGTCGGCTTGCACCATCACCGCATTCATCGCGCCCTCGACATTCGCGATCAGTCGTTTGGCCGGCACCAGCGCGGGATGCACACGCAGCTCGATGCCTTTCAAGGCACCGGTGGCCTTGTCGAAACTGCGCTTGGTGATGCCCAGCAGCTTGATGCGATAACCCAGCTGCTCGGCGTAGCGGATGTCCTGGGCGCCCAGCTTGGTGATGCCCTCGACATAGGCCTTGTCGAACTGCACCGGGATGCCGAAGGCGATGGCCGACATGATCGTGGCCTTGTGCGCCGCGTCGACACCCTCGATGTCGAAGGTGGGATCGGCCTCGGCGTATCCCAGGCGCTGCGCATCCTTCAGCGCGACATCGAAATCCAGCCCCTTGTCGCGCATTTCGGACAGGATGAAATTGGTGGTGCCGTTGATGATGCCGGCAATCCATTCGATGCTGTTGGCCGTCAGGCCTTCGCGCAAGGCCTTGATGATGGGGATGCCCCCGGCCACGGCCGCCTCGAACGCCACCATGACCCCCCTGCGGTGGGCCGCGGCGAAGATCTCGGTGCCATGCACGGCCAGCAGGGCCTTGTTGGCGGTGACCACGTGCTTGCCCGCGCCGATCGCTTCCATGACCAGCTGCCTGGCGATGCCGTAGCCGCCGATGAGCTCGACCACGATGTCGATCTCCGGGTTGGCGATCACCGCACGCGCATCGTTCACGACGGTCACGCCCTGGCCGACGACGGCCTGTGCCCGCGCCGTGTCCAGATCGGCCACCATGGTGATCTCGATGCCGCGGCCGGCGCGGCGCCTGATTTCTTCCTGGTTGCGCTGCAGGACGTGGAACACGCCGCTGCCGACGGTGCCGACGCCCAGCACGCCAACTTGAATGGGTTTCATAGGGAGGTACGTTTCCGGTAGCTTTCGAGGAATCTGGCAATGCGGCCAACCGCCTCGCGCAGGTCGTCTTCGTGGGGCAGGAAGACGATGCGGAAATGGTCGGGCGTCGCCCAATTGAAGCCGGTGCCCTGCACCAGCATCACGCGCGTTTCCTGCAGCAGTTCGAGGAAGAACTGGCGGTCGTCCGCGATCGGATAGACCTTCGGGTCCAGCCGGGGGAACATGTAGAGCGCGGCCGTCGGCTTCACGCACGAGACGCCGGGGATCGCCGTGATCAGTTCGTAGGCCAGGTCGCGCTGGCGGCGCAGGCGCCCGCCGTCGCAGACGAGTTCGTTGATGCTCTGGTAGCCGCCCAGCGCCGTCTGGATCGCATACTGGCCCGGCACGTTGGCGCACAACCGCATGTTCGAGAGCATGTTCAGGCCCTCGATGTAGTCGGCCGCCGGTTTCCTGTCACCCGACACCACCATCCAGCCGGCGCGGTAGCCGCACGAGCGATAGCTCTTGGACAGGGAGTTGAACGTCAGCGTGAGCACGTCCTCCGACAGGCTGGCGATGGCCGTGTGTTTCGCCGCTTCGTACAGGACCTTGTCGTACACCTCGTCGGCGAAGATCACCAGGTTGTTCTCGCGAGCGATGCGCACGATGCCCCTGAGCAGGTCGTCCGAATACAGCGCGCCGGTGGGGTTGTTGGGATTGATGACGACGATGCCCTTGGTGCGGGGGGAGACCTTGCGCTTGATGTCCTCCAGGTCGGGCATCCAGCCGTTGGCTTCTTCGCACAGGTAGTGCACCGGCGTGCCGCCGGACAGGCTGGCGGCCGCGGTCCAGAGCGGATAGTCGGGCGCGGGCAGCAGCAGTTCGTCCCCGTCGTCGAGCAGGGCGTTGGTCGCCATGGCGATCAGTTCGCTGGCGCCATTGCCCAGGAAGATATCGTCCAGCGTGACGCCCTTGATCCCCTGCTTCTGGGTTTCGTGCATCACGGCCTTGCGCGCGGCGAAGATCCCCTTGCTGTCCGAGTAGCCGGACGAATTCGGCAGGTTGCGGATCATGTCCTGCTGGATCTCTTCGGGCGCGTCGAAACCGAACACGGCCAGGTTGCCGATGTTCAGGCGGATGATTTTGTGGCCCTCTTCCTCCATCTGTCGGGCTGCATCCATGATGGGACCGCGGATGTCGTAGAGGACGTTGGCGAGCTTGGCTGACTTCTGGACCGTTTTCAAAACCCCTCCGGACCGTTCTGTGAGTGCGAAAACTTATAATTTGACCACAGTTCTGCCGTTTTCCAGGGCAGCGCGACCATGGAACTTGGGCCTTTTTGCCATGAAGCTGCAACCCGACAAATTCGACGTGCAATCCATCAGCGGCTACGGGCCGGGATGGGTCGGCGTGGATGGCGAGAAGATCACGCGCAGCGTGATCATCAGTTCCGGCGGCGCGCGCATCGACTGGCCGCTGGAGCGCTTCGAAGACCTGGGGGCCGCGCATTTCGAGCAACTGGCGCGGGTGGAGGCCGAGGTCGTCATCTTCGGCAGCGGCTCGCGCATCCGTTTTCCCAATGCCGCCTGGCTCAGGCCGCTGATAGCGCGGCGCGTCGGAGTCGAGACGATGGACACAGCGGCGGCCTGCCGCACCTACAACATCCTGGCCCAGGAGGGGCGCAGCGTCGCGGTAGCCCTGCTGCTCGAGCAGCCGGCATGACCGCACAGGGCCGCCGCCGGGGCCGATTCGGGGTAAAATCAGGGGTTGCAATGGGACAAGCAGTTCCCCATGTAGCAACGAGCATTCCTGTCACACGAGAAACAAAGTCCCATGGCGATCGTTGTCAACAAACCCATCCCCGAATTTGAAGCAAACGCCACGGGCGGCATCAAAGTCACCAACACCTCGCATAACGGGCAAATTCTGGTTTTGTACTTCTATCCGAAGGACAACACGCCCGGCTGCACCACCGAAGCCATGCAGTTTCGCGACAAGTACAGGGACTTCGTCAAGGCCGGCGCAGCGGTGTTCGGCGTTTCGCGCGACAACATGAAGTCGCACGACGACTTCAAGGCCAAGCTCGAGCTGCCGTTCGAACTGATCGCGGATACCGAAGAAAAGATGTGCCACATGTTCGGCGTGGTGAAGAACAAGATCATGTACGGCAAGAAGGTCAAGGGCATCGAGCGCAGCACTTTCCTCATCGGCGCCGACGGCGTGCTCAAGCAGGAGTGGCGCGGCCTCAAGGTGCCGGGCCATGTGGACGAGGTGCTCAAGGCGGTCAAGCTGCTCAAGAAAGCGGCCTGACGTTTTGTAGCAACATGCACCGGCCCGTCGTTGTGGCGACACGGGACTTGTGCATAATGAATTCATGCAGTTGATTGCGACGCAACGCGTCATCACCGCTGACCCAGACAAAGCCGCCCGGCTCGCTCGGCGGCTTTTTCACTTGTTGACCTCCTTGTCCGGGAACCTGCCGCCTTATGCCTTTGCCCCCCGCCCCCACCAAGCGCGCCGCCCTGTTGGCGCCGGAAGCCTACGACGCTCCGGCTCGTTCTTCGCACAAGGCAGCCCGAAAATCGGAGGCAAATCACACCGGCAGCCCGCTCGCTGAAAAGCCCCAGGCACTGGATTTCGACCCCCGCCAGGGGGGCGGCGAGTTGCATCCTGAAGCATTCAAGGACCCCACCGACGGGTACCTCGATCACCAGGAGCCCCTCGTCCACCGGAAGCGCCCGGTTCCGGAACCGGCGCCGCGGGCCGCCCGCAAGGCCAAGCCCACCGGCCCGGCCAAACTGTTCGTGCTGGACACCAACGTGCTCATGCACGACCCGATGAGCCTGTTCCGATTCGAGGAGCACGATATCTTCCTGCCGATGATCGTGCTCGAAGAGCTGGACGGGCACAAGAAAGGCATGACCGAAGTCGCGCGCAATGCGCGCCAGGCCAGCCGTTCTCTTGATGCGTTGGCGGGGGCCCAGGGCGCCGATATCGCCAGCGGCCTGAAGCTCGACACGACCGGCCACCGGGAGGCTGGCGGGAGCCTGTTCTTCCAGACCAGCCAGCTCGACAGCACCCTGCCGATCGGCCTGCCGCAGGGCAAGGCGGACAACCAGATCCTCGGCGTGGTGCAAGCGCTGCGCGAGCACCACGCGCCGCGCGACGTCGTCCTGGTGTCCAAGGACATCAACATGCGCGTCAAGGCACGCGCGCTTGGCCTGGCAACGGACGACTACCAGAACGACAAGACCATCGACGACCTGGAGCTGCTGTACTCCGGCGCGCTGGCCCTGCCCGGGGACTTCTGGGCCAAGCATGGCAAGACCATCGAGAGCTGGCAAAGCGGCCTGCACACGTACTACCGCATCACCGGGCCGATCGTGCCGAGCCTGCTGATCAACCAGTTCGTCTATTTCGAATCGCCCGGCGAGCCGAGCCTGTACGCCCGCGTCACCGAAATACGCGGCAAGACGGCCGTGCTCAAGACGCTGAAGGACTATGGGCACCTGAAGAATTCGGTATGGGGTGTCACCACGCGCAACCGCGAGCAGAACTTCGCGATGAACCTGCTCATGGATCCCGAAATCGACTTCGTCACGCTGACCGGCACGGCCGGCACGGGAAAGACGCTGATGGCCCTGGCCTCCGGCCTGACCCAGGTGCTGGACGACCGCCGCTACACCGAGATCATCATGACCCGCGCCACCGTGAGCATGGGCGAGGACATCGGATTCCTGCCCGGCACGGAGGAGGAAAAGATGGGCCCCTGGATGGGGGCGCTGGACGACAACCTGGAGGTGCTGGCCAAGACGGAGAGCAGCGCCGGTGAATGGGGGCGCGCTGCCACCAACGAGCTGATCCGCAGCCGGATCAAGATCAAGAGCATGAACTTCATGCGCGGCCGCACGTTCCTGAACAAGTACGTGATCATCGACGAGGCGCAGAACCTCACGCCCAAGCAGATGAAGACGCTGATCACGCGGGCGGGGCCCGGCACCAAGATCATTTGCATGGGCAACCTCGCCCAGATCGACACGCCCTACCTGACCGAGGGCTCGTCGGGCCTGACCTTTGCCGTGGACAAGTTCAAGGGATGGCCGCACAGCGGCCATATCATGCTGGCACGCGGCGAGCGCTCACGGCTGGCGGACTTCGCGAGCGAAGTGCTGTAGCCCGTGTAACCGGCGCTGTCGGGGCCGTCCTAGCGCCTATTTGCGCAAGTTGCCGTCGGCGTTGATGATGGTCAGTTCGACCCCGCCCCAGCCCCGGCGGGCTTGCGGCGTGTAGTTGACATACAGCCCGCCCAGGTCGTATTCACCCAGGTTCTTGAGCGCCGCGAGCACGCGTTCCCGATCCGGCTTGGCCCCTGCCCTGCGCACGGCCTCGGCGGCGATCTTCGCGCCCAGATAGCCTTCCAGGCTGGAGAACGACAGCGGTTCCTTCGGCGCGTGGGTTTTCATCGCCGCCTGGTATTCGTTGATCACGGCCCGCGAGGGCGTGAACGGGTAGGGCGTGGCCTGGCTCAGCACGATCCCACGGGCCTTGTCGGCCCCCGCGGTCTTGACCAGTTCGTCATGCAGCAGCACCGACAAGCCATAGATCTGGGCCAGGCCGCCGGGCGTGCTGCGCACCGCCTTGATGAACTCTTCGGCGGGCTTGCCCGCGGCCACCACGAAGATCGCCTTGGGTTGCGCCTTGTTGATCGCCTCCACCGCCTCGCGCACGGTGGCGGGCTGTGTATCGGGACTGAAATTGACCACCGAGCGGGAGACGACCTTGAGGCCCAGTTCGGCTGCGCGCTTTTGCGCGACCTCCGCCAGGATCGGCCCGAATGCGATGTTCATGTTCACGATCGAGATCGTGTCCTTGCCCCAGGTCTTGGCTTCCTTGAGCAGCGTCTCGAGCTCAGCGCCATAGCCGCTGCGCAGCGGGAACACGTTCTCGGCTTCGACGATCGCCTTATCGCCCTGAAGCGGTGCAATGAGTGCGATCTTCCCCGTGCCAAAAGCATTTTGCTTGGTCAGTGCCGTCAGGCCCGCAGTGTTGAGGAAGCTCAAGAGGCCAACGATCGATGGGTCGTTGATCATCTCCGCGGTCATCTCCACCATCTTGGGCCCATTGAGGCCATCGTCGCGCGTGTCGAGCTTGAGCTTGTTGCCGTGGATGCCGCCGCGGGCATTGATCGAATCGAAGCAGGCCTTGGCGCCGACCATCAGGCCCTTGGCATTCGCGGTGGAAGCCGGGTTGCTGAGTGATGCGATCTGGCCGAATACCACGTCGGCGGCCGCTACTGACCCGCACCAAGAGGCCAAGCTGGCGGCGATGCACGCCGAACTCAACCATTTGGAGATCGTTCCCTGCATGTACTTGCTCCTCAGATAAAGCAGCGCGAAAGATTGGCAACTCAACAATATCTCAAGCAGTATATTGCGATATCTTGGGGTCCAAGGGATGGTTTCCCCCGACAAGAGCGACTGCCCGGCCGTGCTAGAGGGTCTGGATTAGGCGTAAACGACCTCAACAGTCTAGAAATCCGCGCCGCCGGAAGCCAGCGACTCGAATTTCGTCAGCGGCTTGATGAACGCCAGCTTGACGGTGCCGGTGGGCCCGTTGCGCTGCTTGCTGATGACGATTTCCGCGACGCCGGGCTCTTTCGAGTCCTTGTTGTAGTAATCGTCGCGGTAGATGAACATGATCACGTCGGCGTCCTGTTCGATGGCGCCCGACTCGCGCAAGTCGCTCATCATCGGGCGCTTGTCGGTGCGGGCCTCCACGCCCCGCGACAGCTGCGACAGGGCGATCAGCGGGCAGCCCAGCTCCTTGGCCAGCATCTTCAGGCCGCGCGAGATCTCGCCCACGGCCGTGGCGCGGTTCTCGTCGCTCATGCCGCCCGACACGCTCATCAGCTGCAGGTAGTCGACCACGATCAGGCCCAGCTTGCCGCCGCACTGGCGCGCCAGCCGGCGGGCGTTGGCGCGCAGTTCGCTCACGGTGAGGCCTGGGGTCTCGTCGATGTGCAGGGAGATGTTGCGCAGTTTTTCGATCGCCTCGGTCAGGCGCGGCCACTCGTCGTCGGTCAGCTTGCCGGTGCGCAGGTGGCTCTGGTCGATGCGGCCGATGGAGCCGACGATACGGATGGCCAGCTGGGAAGCGCCCATTTCCATGGAGAACACCGCCACCGGCAGGCCTTCGTTGAGCGCCACGTGCTCGGCGATGTTGATCGCCAGCGAGGTCTTGCCCATGGAAGGACGGG
>DATMBW010000039.1:0-4966 GCA_035559095.1 Ramlibacter sp. | reverse complement strand
CCTGCGACACGCTGTCGGGGTCCACCGGCGGCGCCGCCACCGTCCTGCCGCCGGTGGCCGCCATCGCCCCGGTGTTCAACGGATCCATGGATGCGTCGGGCATGCCCAGGCTCAGCGCACCGCTCGTCTCGGCGGGCGACTCGGCGGGCTTTTTCGCGAACAGGTTCTTGAGTTGGTCGACGACGGACATGGTGCAGCCTTCCGGGGGATACTTGAGCTTAAGCGCTGATGCTCAGGAACTGGGGTTGTTGCGACAGCGCCTGCAGGTTGATTTCCTGCCAGTAGGCGCCATTGGCATCGGTGTAGCCGCTGCCGAAATAGCCGGGCGAACCTTCGGGGGGTTCGCTGGAAGATGAAAAGGCGTCGAGGTTGCGCAGGCCCGCCAGTCGGTCGATCAGCAGGGCGCAGTTGACTTCAAGCGTCGCGTTGAGCGCGACCAGCCGCGATTCTGCCCGCGTGGCATCGGAACGCATCGCGGGCACGCTGCCCGCCACGAAGCTGGCCAGATCGACCACCCCATACAGGCCGCCGCGCAGGTTCGCCACGCCCAGGAACCAGGCCCGGGTGTAGGGAACCGGCTGCGCGTTGGCGAACGGGAATATCTCGCCCGACTGGGCCAGCGGGAACAGGTACCGTGCACCGGCCGACTCGACAGCCAGCCAGGAGGCCTGCACGCCCTCGGTGCGGGCCGCTTGCAGGCGGCTTGCCAGCCGGCTCTGGAGTTCTCGAAGTGCTTCGCGATTGGCCATTGCCTCGAAATGCCCGTCTAGCCCAGGGCCTTGATCTTGGCCACGAGTTCGTCGGCATCCACCGGCTTGGTGATGTAGTCGCGCGCGCCCTGGCGCATGCCCCAGACCCGGTCGGTTTCCTGGTTCTTGCTGGTGCACATGATGATCGGCACGTCGGCGTACAGCGGATCGCGCGTGATGGCCCGCGTGAGCTGGAAACCGTTCTGGCCCGGCATGACCACGTCCATCAGGATCAGGTCGGGCTTGTCCTCGGCCAGGCGCCGAAAGGCATCCTCGGCGTTCTCCGCCGTCTTGACCGAAAAGCCGTTCTTCTGCAGCAGGTCCGTCATGAACATCAACTCGGTCTTGGAATCATCCACGACGAGGATTTTCCGTATCGCCATCACATCACTCCTTGTTGGGCGGCGCCAAACTGCCGCACCGTCTGCAGCAGCTGGTCTTTGGTAAATGGTTTGGTCAGGTAGTCCTGCGATCCGACCATGCGCCCGCGCGCCTTGTCGAAAACGCCATCCTTGGACGACAGCATCACCACCGGCACGGATGCGAAGCGGGCGTTGCGTTTGATGATCGCGCAGGTCTGGTAGCCGTCGAGGCGGGGCATGAGAATGTCGCAGAAGATCAGGTTGGGCTGGTAGTCGTTGACTTTGGCCAGCGCATCGAAACCGTCTTCGGCGAGCAATACGTCGTGGCCGCCCTGCTTCAGGAAGATCTCAGCGCTGCGCCGAATCGTATTGCTGTCGTCGATCACCAGCACTTTGAATCCCGTCGTGCTCACTTGGCCGCTGCTCCTCGTTTTGTTACTGCTTTCCGGTCGGCATCATCCGAAGATGTAACGGCGCCACCGTCTAGATCTGAACCATCTCAAAATCTTCTTTTCGGGCGCCGCATTCCGGGCAAGTCCAGTTCATTGGAATTTCGGACCACGGCGTCCCGGGGGCAATGCCATGATCGGGGGCGCCGGCTGCTTCGTCGTAAATCCACCCGCAAATCAGACACATCCAGGTTTTGGTTTCGGTCACAGCTTAAAGGGCCTTCGAATAGAATGCAACGATTGTATCGAGGCCCTCCGCAGCGATCCCCGCGCAGCGCGCCAATGGCTGGAGGATCCAGGCCTATGACAAACCCCAGTATTTCAACAGCACCTTCCGGCTCCGCGCAAGACGAAGACGACGACGCCAATCCGGCATGCGTGATGGTGTTCAACGCAAGCGATCCCAGCGGAGCCGGCGGGCTGGCCGCGGATGTAACAGCGGTTGCGTCCGTGGGCGCGCACGCGCTGCCGGTTGTAACAGGCGCCTACGCCCGCGACACCGCCGAGGTGTTCGACCATTTCGCCTTCGAGGAGGACGTAGTGTCCGAGCAGGCGCGCGCCATCCTCGAGGACGCGCCGGTGCAAGTGTTCAAGGTCGGATTCGTCGGAAGCCCGGAAAACATCAGCACGATCGCCGAGATCGCCGCCGACTATTCCGAGGTGCCGCTCGTGGCCTACATGCCCGACCTGTCGTGGTGGGACGAAGGCCAGATCGACCTGTACCTGGACGCGTTCCGTGAGCTGATGCTGCCGCAGACAACCGTGTTGGTAGGAAACCACAGCACGCTGTGGCGCTGGCTGCTGCCGGACTGGAGCAGCGACCGCAGCCCCTCGGCGCGCGACATCGCCAAGGCCGCTTCGGAGATGGGCGTGCCATACACGCTTGTCACCGGCATTCCCCTGCCCGAGCAGTTCATCGACAACGTGCTGGCCACGCCGCAGGCGGTGCTGGGCAGCGAAAAATTCGAGCGTTTCGAGGCCTTGTTCTCCGGCGCCGGGGATACCCTGTCGGCCTCCCTGGCCGCGCTGGTGGCCAGCGGCACAGACCTGGCGGCCGCCGCGACCGAAGCCCTGACCTACCTGGATCGCTGCCTGGACGCGGGGTTCCGACCGGGGATGGGCAACGTCGTGCCGGATCGCCTGTTCTGGGCCCAGCCCGAAGGCGAGAGCGCACCGCTGACCGAGGAAGAGGCACAAGCCCTGCAAGTTTTCGACATGCCAGCCCATGACACCAAACACTGAAGTAACAGCTCCCTGCAAGCATTGAAGCCATGAACAAGAACGAGTCACTATTCGAGCGCGCAAAAGCGCTGATACCCGGTGGGGTCAATTCGCCGGTGCGCGCCTTTCGCGCCGTCGGCGGCACCCCCCGCTTCGTGCAGCGCGCCCAGGGAGCGTACTTCTGGGACGCCAATGGCAAGCGCCATATCGATTACATCGGCTCCTGGGGGCCGATGATCCTGGGCCACGGCCATCCGGCGGTGGTCGAGGCGGTGCAAAAGGCGGTGCTGGACGGCTTTTCATTCGGAGCGCCCACCGAGCGCGAAGTGGACCTGGCCGAAGCCATCGTGGCCCTGGTGCCCTCTATGGACATGGTGCGCCTGGTGAGTTCCGGCACGGAGGCAGCGATGAGCGCAATCCGCCTGGCTCGCGGCGCGACCGGGCGCAACAAGCTGATCAAGTTCGAGGGCTGCTACCACGGCCATGCCGACGCGCTCCTGGTGAAGGCCGGATCGGGCCTGGCGACTTTCGGCAACCCGACCAGCGCGGGCGTGCCGGCGGAGGTGGTGCAGCACACGATCGTGCTGGAGTACAACAACGTGGCGCAGGTCGAGGAAGCGTTCGCGCTGCACGGCCGGGACATCGCCTGCGTGATCATGGAGCCGATCGCCGGCAACATGAATTTCGTGCGCGCGCAAGTGCCTTTCATGCGTCGCTGCCGCGAGTTGTGCACCCAATATGGCGCGCTGCTGGTGCTCGACGAGGTGATGACCGGTTTTCGCGTCGCCCTGGGCGGCGCGCAAAGCGTGTACGCCAAGGCCATCCCCGGTTTCAAGCCCGACCTCTCGGTGCTGGGCAAGGTGATCGGCGGCGGCATGCCGCTGGCGGCGTTCGGCGGCCCGCGCGCCATCATGGAGCAGCTGGCGCCGCTCGGGCCGGTGTACCAGGCGGGCACGCTTTCGGGCAATCCCGTGGCCACGGCCTGCGGGCTGGCGACGTTGAAAGAAATACGGAAACCGGGATTTTTTGATGGTTTGGCCACCAGGACCGCAACACTGGTCGATGGTCTGAAATCGGCCGCCGCCGCCGCGGGCATCCCGTTTAGCGCCGACTGCGAAGGCGGCATGTTCGGATTTTTCCTGTTGCCGCAGCTGCCGCGCAACTATCCGCAAGTGATGAAGAGCGACAGCGCCAGCTTCAACAAGCTGTTCCACGGACTGCTGGACCGGGGCGTCTATATCGCGCCGGCGCTTTACGAAGCCGGCTTCGTGAGTGCCGCGCACAGCGAGGCGGACATCGCTGAAACAATTGCTGTCGCGAGCGAGGTGTTTGCAGGGATGTCGGCCCCGGCTTGATCCCACGCAGTGGCACCGGAGCGCGCGCAACAGCGTGCAGCGGTCCCTCATTGAAAAGGCCGGGTTTCCCGGCCTTTTCAATCTGACCAGCCCACTGTAAAAACGCGCAGCGTTTTTACAGTGATCAATGCCGGAAATGCCGCACGCCTGAAAACACCATCGCCACGCCGCGCTCGTCCGCGGCCGCGATCACTTCCTCGTCGCGCATGCTGCCTCCGGGCTGGATCACGCAGGCCGCTCCGGCATCGACCACGACGTCCAGCCCGTCGCGGAACGGGAAGAAGGCGTCGCTCGCCACCACCGTGCCTTGCAGCGACAGGCCCGCGTGCTGGGCCTTGATGCTGGCGATGCGGGCCGAATCGAGCCGGCTCATCTGGCCCGCGCCCACACCCATCGTCATGCCGTCCTTGCAGAACACAATGGCGTTGGACTTGACGAATTTCGCGACCTTCCACGCGAACAGCAGGTCCTGCAGTTGCTGTGCCGTCGGCTGCTTCTTCGTGACCACCTTGAGTTCGGCCAGGTTCAGCTCGCGGTTGTCGGCGGTCTGCATCAGCAGGCCCGACCCCACGCGCTTGACGTCCACCGCGTTGCGCCCGTTGTCCCAGTCGGTCTGGCCGCCCGGCGGCAGGGCGATCTGCAGGATGCGCACATTGGCCTTGCCCTTGAAGGCTTCCAGCGCGTCGGCTCGGGGCTTCTGGTCCAGACCGCCGACAACCAGGACGTCGGCGCGAGCGACCTCAAGGTGGTCACGACGCGCCAGCCGACGCCGGCGCAGACCGAGGACCTGCTGTTCGCGTGGACGGTCGCGCGCTTCGTCAAGAGCAACG
>DATMBW010000038.1:0-3698 GCA_035559095.1 Ramlibacter sp. | reverse complement strand
GGACTACGTGGGCATAGTGCGCACCAACAAGCGGCTGGAGCGCGCGGCCCACCGCATCCGCCTGCTGCAGGAAGAAATCCAGGAGTTCTACGCCAACTTCCACGTCACGCGCGATTTGCTGGAGCTGCGCAACCTGGTCACGGTCGCCGACCTGATCGTCAAATCGGCCCAGGCCCGGCACGAAAGCCGGGGCCTGCATTTCAGCCGCGACTATCCGGAGATGCTGCCGGTGGCTCTGCCCACCATCCTGACCCAGGAGCAGGTGATTTCCAGGGCGTGAGGCGCAGACATGTCATTGCGGCCCCCGGATCAGGTCCGGGGCAGGCCCGAGCCGCAATCCAGTTACCTGGATCCCGGATCAAGTCCGGGATGACAACATCTGACAACATTTCAGGCCGCGCCGATGTTCGGCACCAGCGACCCCGCCGGCTGGCCGGCCTTGAGCGCCGCGGTGAAAGCCAGCATCCGGTCGATCGGAACGCGCGCGCGCTGCCCGAGGGCGGGGTCGACATGGACCTCGTTGCTGCCGGTTTCCAGCACATGCGCCAGCCCCGCCAGGCTGTTCATCGCCATCCACGGGCAATGCGCGCAGCTCTTGCACGTGGCGCTGTTGCCGGCGGTGGGCGCCTCGATGAACACCTTGTCCGGATTGAGCGTGCGCAGCTTGTGCATCATGCCGTTGTCGGTGGCCACGATGAATTCCTTCGCGTCCATCTCGCGCGCGGCCTTCAGGATGCCCGAGGTCGAACCCACGGCATCGGCCAGCGCCACCACGTCGGCGGGCGATTCGGGATGCACCAGCACCTTGGCCTTTGGAAACTCCTTTTTCAGCGCTTCCAGCTCGAAGGCCTTGAACTCATCGTGCACGATGCAGGAGCCGCTCCAGAACACCATGTCCGCGCCGGTTTCGCGCTGGATGTAGGAGCCCAGGTGCTTGTCCGGGGCCCACAGCAGCTTGTGGCCCTTGTCCTTGAGCGCGCGCGCGATGTCCAGTGCGCAGCTGGAAGTGACCAGCCAGTCGGATCTCGCCTTCACGGCGGCGCTGGTGTTGGCATAGACCACGACGGTACGATCGGGATGCCGGTCGCAAAACGCCGAGAACTCCTCGATCGGGCAGCCCAGGTCCAGCGAGCATGTCGCATCGAGGTCCGGCATCAGCACGCGCTTTTCCGGCGAGACGATCTTGGCCGTTTCGCCCATGAACTTCACGCCCGACACCACCAGGGTGCGGGCCACGTGATCGCGCCCGAAGCGGGCCATCTCCAGCGAGTCGCTGACGATCCCGCCGGTCTCTTCGGCCATGTCCTGCAGGTCAGGGTGAACGTAGTAGTGCGACACCATCACCGCATCGCGCTCCTTGAGCAGCCGGCGGATCCTGTCCTTGAGCTCGGCGCGCTCGGCGGCGGAAGGCTCCGCGGGCACGCGTGCCCATGCGTGCCGCGTGTCGCAGGCATTGCCCGGCAGCGGATGCTCATACTCGACGTCGTAGATGGGGGTGACGGCGCTCATCGGGCCCCCACTGTCGCCGCCCGGGCGGCCACACTGGGCTCGCGGAACGTCCGTGCGCGCAGTTGTACAGTGGAGCGAGCCCATTGCCGGGCCTCCACTATGCACGTGCCGAGGCATGACGTTGCGGCCCGGCCCCCCGAGGGGGCGCGATCTTCCTGTTGGAAGCGGTTCGGCGCTGCGATCATCAGATTTCCTTGAAGCGCATTGAAAAGTCGGTGGCCTTCACGTCTTTCGTGAGGGCCCCGATGGAGATGCGGTCCACTCCGGTTTCTGCAAGGGCGCGCACGCTCTGGAGCGTGACGCCGCCGGAAATTTCCAGCACGGCGCGCGCGTCGTTGATACGGACGGCCTCGCGCAGCGTCGGCAAATCCATGTTGTCGAGCAGGATCATCCTGGCGCCGGCAGCCAGCGCCTGTTCCAGTTGCGCCAGCGTTTCGACCTCGATCTCGACGAATGCGGCCTGTGCCGCCACCTGCGCGGCCGCCGCGAGGACCTGCGCGACACCGCCGGCCGCTGCGATATGGTTTTCCTTGATCAGCACGGCATCGTAGAGCCCGATGCGGTGGTTGGTGCCGCCGCCCACGCGCACCGCGTATTTCTGCGCCAGGCGCAGGCCCGGAAGGGTCTTGCGGGTGTCCACGATCTGGGCGCGCGTGCCGCGCACGGCGTCCACGTAAGCGGCTGTCCTGGTGGCCACGGCGCTGAGCAGTTGGAGAAAATTGAGCGCCGTGCGCTCCGCGGTCAGCAGGCCGCGCGCCGTGCCTTCGATCTCCAGCACGACCTGGTCGGCCAGGCCGAGCATGCCTTCGCGGACCAACCAGTGAATCTGCGCGGTGGGGTCCACTTGCCGCAAGGCCGCCTCCACCCAGGGTGCGCCGCAAATCACGGCGGGTTCCCGCGCGAGCACCAGGGCCCGCATCCGGCGAGCCGGATCAACCAGGCCCGCCGTCAGGTCGCCTGTCCCAATGTCTTCCGCCAGCGCGCGGGCCGCGTCCGCGCGCGCCAGTTCCGCCACGGCCTCGGTCGAGAAATCGAAAGTGCTTGCCATGCGGCAAGCATAGCGGCATCCCGGCCGCGGGGACTCTGGCTGGGCGCCGGCGCGGGCGTCCGCTCAGTTGATCGCGAAGCAGTACAGCAGGCCCGCGCTGCCCGTGCCCTTGAGCCCCTCCGGGCTGCACCCGCGCGTGGGATGAGACGAGTTCCAGGAGACGTTGGCCACCGGATTGGGATTCGTGCCGGTGCGGTCGTGGTGTCCCGCGATGGCAGCGCCATCCGTGCTGCTGGTCCAGTTTCTGCAGGTGGCGTCGCTGCCGCCGGTCGGCGCCCGGCCGTCCGGGGTCGAGCCGGTCAGGATGTCGTGGGCGACAACCGGGTCCCCGTTGCCGGGCACGACCTCGCCTTTTTCAGTCAGCGAGGTCTGCTTGCCCAATTTATTGGTACCGTGCAGCTCATCCAGATTTGCGGCGACCACCTCGCCCTTCGCATTTCGCCAGGGCCCGCGGCCGATCCGGTCGCGGGCATTGACCGCTGGGCTCGATCCCGAAGCTTGCGTGCTCAAATACGCGCGCCAGGTGCGGCTGCCTGCGCCGGCGGACGTAGCCAAGCTTTGGCAATGCCGGTCCGCGCCGGCCAGGCCGCCGAAGTCGGCGCCCTTCCCCGGGTTGCTGCTGGTGATGAAAAAGCTCATCGGGTTGCCTGGACCGCCACCGAAATACGAGCAACCGGCCAGCACGGCAGCGGCGCTTGCGGCCACAGCGAAAAGTGAAACTCTCGAACGTTGCATCTTCGTCTCCTTGTTCTTGGAAATTGGCAGGCTATCCCGACGCCTCCCGTTGTCAAGAGAGCTGGCCCCAGGACGACCCGGCGGGGCGGCCCAGGCCTACGCCCGCTACAAGCAGGTGCGGGCACAATAGGCTCATGAATACCGCTTACCCTGAAACTGAACCGTCACGGGCGGAAGTGGACGGCCTCGCCGGCCCCGCCGTCGTGGAATTCGGAACGCCATGGTGCGGCCATTGCCGCGCCATCCAGCCCGTGATCGCGGGCGCTTTCGCTTCGCATCCGAACGTGCGCCACCTCAAGGTCGAGGACGGCAGCGGGCTGCCGCTGGGCCGCTCGTTCGGGGTCAAGCTGTGGCCGACGCTGGTCTTTCTGCGCGACGGCAAGGAAGTCACGCGGCTGGTGCGTCC
>DATMBW010000037.1:0-2319 GCA_035559095.1 Ramlibacter sp. | reverse complement strand
GGCGGCGGCGCTCGCCGCGCGACAGCGAACGGCGAAGCGCGCGCGGCTCGGCGATGCCGGAGAGGGTTGCGGTCGTCATGGCGTGGGCTTGTCATTGCGGGCTTGACCCGCAATCCATGGCGACGTGCAGGCACGCCACGATGGATCCCGGGTCAAGCCCGGGATGACATTCACTAATTACTGCGTGGCCCAGGAGGCGAAGCGCTTCTCGAGTTCCTCGCCCTGGTCGGCCCAGAACTTCACGTTGAACTGCAGCGCGGTCTTCGCGTTGGCCGGCGCGGTGGGCAGGTTGGCCAGCGTGTCGGAATCAAGCTTGGCCAGCGCCTTGTTGTTGGTCGGGCCGTACGCAATGTTCTTCGCGTATGCGGCCTGCGCTTCGGGCGTGCTGGCAAAAGCGATGAACTTCATGGCCGCATCCTTGTTGGGCGTGCCCTTCGGGACGGTCCAGTAATCCAGGTCGTAGATGCCGCCGGTCCAGGTGATCTTCAGGTTCTTGCCTTCGCGGTTGGCGGCATCGATGCGGCCGTTGTAGGCGGTGCTCATGACGACGTCCCCCGCCACCAGGAACTGCGGCGGCTGCGCGCCCGCTTCCCACCACTGGATGTTCGGCTTGAGTTCGGTCAGTTTCTTGAAGGCGCGATCGGCGCCTTCCTTGGTGGCCAGCACCTTGTAGACGTCGCCCGGCTTCACGCCATCGGCCATCAGCGCGAACTCGATGTTGTAGCGGGCGCCCTTGCGCATGCCGCGTTTGCCCGGGAATTTCTTCACGTCCCAGAAATCCGCCCAGGTCGTCGGCGGTGTCTTCAGCTTGTCGCCGTTGTAGGCCATCACGGTGGACCACACGAAGATGCCGACGCCGCATTCGGTGACCGCGGCCGGCACGAAGTCGGCCTTGGGCGCGATCTTCGCGTAGTCGAGCTTCTCGAACAACCCCTCGTCGCAGCCGCGCGCCACGTCGGGCGACTCGACTTCCACCACGTCCCAGGTGACCTTCTTGGTTTCGACCATGGCCTTGATCTTGGCCTGCTCGCCGTTGTATTCCACGGGCACCACTTTCACGCCGTTCTTCTCGATCGGCTCGTAGAAGGCCTTCTTCTGCGCGTTCGCGTTGGCGCCGCCGAAGTTGACCACCGTGATCTGCGTCTGGGCCAGCGCCGGCAGCGCGAGCGCGGCAGCGGCGGCGAAAGCGATAGTTGTGAGTTTCATGGGTCGTCGTCTCCAGGTGGGTTGAAAAAGGGTCAGAGGTAAACGCGCAGGTGCTCTTCGGCCGCGTAGAGCAGCACCGGGTCGCCTCGAGCGGGAACTTCATGGCCGCCCAGCGGCAGCTTGATGGTGGCCTCCGGCTGCCCGGGCACCACACAGCGCAGGCGCAGGTGGTCGCCGAAATAGATCACGTCGGCGACGGTGGCTTCGAAGGTGTTGGCCTGATTGAGCACGCCGGCCAGTTCCAGCCGTTCGGGACGGATGCAGCACTGCACTGCATCGCCCGGCTTGGCACCGTTGACGTTCAGGCCCGTGACGCCGGAGCCATTGGCCAGGGCCACGGTGCAGGTGGCGCCGGAACTGGCCGTGACGGCGCCGTTCAGCACGGTGTTGTCGCCCACGAAACCCGCGACGAACCGGTTCGCCGGCGCCTCGTAGAGCCGGTCCACGCGATCGACCTGCTGCACGCTGCCATCGTTGAACACGGCGACGCGGTCCGACATCGTGAGTGCTTCGGACTGGTCGTGCGTCACGTACACGAAGGTCACGCCCAGCCGGCGGTGCAGCTCCTTCAGTTCGATCTGCATGTGCTCGCGCAGCTGCTTGTCCAATGCGCCGAGCGGCTCGTCCATCAGGACCAGTTGCGGCTCGAACACCAGGGCGCGCGCCAGCGCCACGCGCTGCTGCTGCCCGCCCGAGAGCTGCGCCGGATAGCGCGAACCGAGTTTGCCCATCTGCACCATGTCGAGCGCCCGCGCCACCTTCTCGGCGCTCTGGGTTCCCTTGATGCCGCGAACGCTCAGCGGGTAGGCGACGTTCTGTCCCACGGTCATGTGCGGGAACAGCGCGTAGTTCTGGAACACCATGCCGAAGTTGCGCTTGTGCGGCGGCGTGCGCGTGATCGGGACTCCGGCGAGGCTGATCTCCCCTGTCGTCGGCGATTCGAAGCCGGCCAGCATCATCAAGGTCGTCGTCTTGCCCGAGCCCGAGGGCCCGAGCAACGTGAGGAATTCGCCGCGCCGGATCTCCAGGTCGAGGTCGCTGACGACCAGGTTCGCACCATCGTAGGTCTTGTTCACCGCACTGAAACTGACCAGCGCGGGTTGCAACAACGTC
>DATMBW010000036.1:0-2307 GCA_035559095.1 Ramlibacter sp. | reverse complement strand
GAAACGCGCCGATGTCCGGCGCGGCGACGGGCAGCCCCGCGGCCAGGCAGGCACTGAGCGTGTAGCTGTACGTCTCGGGCCAGAGCGCGGGGAACCAGACCAGGTCGGGTTTGATCCAGCGCAGCAGGCCCGCAAGGTCTTTTTCCTGGTAAGGCCCATGCACGGTCAGCGCAGCCCGCGGCTGCTTGAGCAGTTCCCGGTAGGCATGCCCGATCAGGTGGAATTCGAGCGGGGCCGCGCTTTTCGCGGAGAGGACGGCGGTGTCCTCCAGCAGGTCGGCTCCCTTGATGCGGCTGAGCCCGCCGAGCACGACTACCTTCAGCCGCGCACCCGGCGCAAGCGGCGCAACCTCGGGCTCGGGCAACCGGGGCAGCGAGGCAAGGTCGGTGTGGGGCGCCAGGCGCACGTCGGCGGACGGCCTCATCCGCGCAAAGCGGCGCGCCACGTCACGGCTGGGCGCCAGTACATGCCGCGCACCCGTCAGCAGGCCGCCGTGGCTTTGGCGCCAGGACGCGATGTCCATTCCACCGGGCGCCGGAGTGCGTTGCAGGCAGCGTCCGCACTCGCCGCCGCCCTGTTCGCCGCAGTATCGGTCGGTGTGGTCGGTGAGGGAAATCTGCGGGCACATGCTGTAGTAGTCGTGCGCGGTGAAGTCCCATGGGATCCCGAGCTGCTCGCCCAGCCGAAGCACTTCGTCGCGATGCCCCAGCACGTGGTGGTAGTGCAGGTGGACGATGCCCAGTCCGCGCAGGACATCGAGCAGCAACTGCCACTCGCCCGGAAGCGCAAACTCGATGCTGAACCCGGCCCCGGGCTCCAGCAGCTCAAGGCGCACGGCGCCGCCCGGCGACGGAGTCAAGGCAAGGAACAAGGCCTTGTCACGCAGATGCGAGGCCAGCTCGAACGCGTGCCGCAGCGTTCCGCCGCCGCGGTCGTGCACCACGGCAAGGACGCAGGGCAGGCCGGCGCCGCGGATACGGGCGAGGTCGACCGCAAGGCGCGCGCCGCGCGCCGGATCGGCCGCGACGTATTCATGCACCAGGCGGTCGTAGGTGGGGTGCAACTTGCGCAACTTCTCGACCGCTTCGCGCTCGCGCTGGCTCTTGCTGTCGCCGAAGCTGACGCCACCGGTGTGGAGCACGAAGGTGTCGAGCGCGTGCAGGTTGCGCCAGCCAGCGTCGGCGGCGCGCCGGCAGAAGTCGTTTTCCTCGCCGTAGCCCTTGCCGAAATTCTTCATGTCGAACAGGCCCAGCGCATCGAGGCTGTCGCGGCGGATGTACATGCAAAATCCCACACCGGTCGGGATGTCGACCACCTTGCCGGGGTTGGCCGCGGCGAACAGCGCGTCGATTCGGGCGGTGTCGCAGCCGGGAGGCAGTTCGTTCGGTTCGCAAAAGCGCGGATAGCTGCAGATCGTGGCGTTGTTGGAAAACGGCGTCACGGTGGCGACCCGCGCGTCGCTGTAAGCGGCCCGCCGCAGCCGGTCGAGCCAGTCGCCCGCGACTTCGGTGTCGCTGTTGAGAAGCAGCACGTCGTGGCAATCGCTCAAGCCCATCCCGCGGTTGACCGTGCCGACGAAACCCAGGTTGTGCTCGTTTTCCAGCAGGACGATGCGGCTGTCCCGGCGGCTAGCCTCGCGCAGCCATTCGGTCAGTTCGTCCTCGGGGCTCGCGTCGTTCAGGACAACCAGCCGCCATTTCGTGGCGCACCGGCTGGACAGGACCGAGCCGATGCAAAGGCGCGTGTCCTCGAGCCCCCGATAAACCGGGACGATGATATCGACCACGTCTGCAACGGGTGCGACTGGCCGGGCCTGATACGGGGTGGCGGGCGGCTCGGGCGCACGCTTGCCGGCCCATCGCTCCAGGGCCATCTTGGCGTGAACCAGCGGCCGGGTTACGCGAAACACAGTGGAGTTCTCGATCCAACGCAAATGGTTGCCCAGGGCCTCGTGGAGCCCCGCAAGGTGGGCCAAGTTGGCCTGCAGTGCCAGTCGTTGTTGGGCCAGCAGGTTCTTCTCTTCCGTGATGAGGCTGTTTTGCTCGCGCACCACCAGCAACTGGTCGCCGAGCGCGCGTTCGCGGCGGCGCAGATCCTCGAGCTGGCCCATGGCGTCCTGCTCGGCCTGCCGGGCTTGTTCAAGCTGCGCGTTGGCCGCCTGCCGCGCTTGCTCGACTTCCCCGGCCGCGGCCTGCCGGACCTGTTCGATTTGCGCCTGCGCCTTGTCCCATTCCTGGCCCGTCTGCTCGCGCAGCAATTCCATTTGCCGGTGCAGCGGTTCCACAACGTCGGCCAGTGCCATGTAAT
>DATMBW010000035.1:0-2056 GCA_035559095.1 Ramlibacter sp. | reverse complement strand
GCAACCGCGGCACGCTGGACGGCACGCGGCTGGCCTCGCGCAAGACGATCGACTGGATGACGTCCGACCACCTCGGAGCGATTCCGCCCAACGGCGACATGCTGCCTGCCGGCTACGGATTCGGGCTGGGCTTTGCCGTGCGCACGCATGCCGGCCTCGCGCCGCAGCCGGGCTCGCCCGGCCAGTATTTCTGGAGCGGCATCGGCGGCACCTCCTTTTTCGTGGACCCGGCCGAAGACCTGTTCGCGATCCTGCTGACCCAGGCGCCGAACCAGCGCATCTACTATCGCAACCTGTTCCGCCAGTTGGTTTACGCGGCGCTCGACTAGAGGCCTGGGCCACAGTGTGAGCCCTCGCCGGATACCGCCTGCCGCGACGCGCCGATGTCAAACGCAGCCAGTGCGCGGCTGAGCTTGCTCAGCCAGCTCTGGCAGCGGCGCATAGCGGCGGCCGCCAAGTCGTCGGCAAACGCATGATTGACAAGCCCGCGGGTGCTGCGGCGTGCCGCGCTAAGTGCTAGTCTCACGCTCATGAAAGCGCACGACGAATCCTCGGGCACGCACGAGCATTCCAGTGGCGCGACGCCTTGGAAACACGATGGGGTGCGGGTCATCCCCGGCAACCAGCTCGATCCCAACACGGCGCCGACGCCGGGCATGGACCGCAAGGCGGCCATCAACTTTGCGCGGGTCGGAGCGCAGAAGCTCTGGGCCGGCACCGTGACCATCCATGCCAATGCCAAGACCGGCGCGCACCATCACGGGCACCTGGAGAGCGTGATCTACGTCGTCAGGGGTCGCGCGCGAATGCGCTGGGGCGAGCACCTGGAGTTCATGGCCGAAGCCGGACCCGGTGACTTCATCTACGTGCCGCCCTACGTTCCGCACCAGGAGATCAACGCCAGTGCGACCGAGCCGCTGGAGTGCGTGGTGTGCCGCAGCGACGGCGAGGCGGTGGCCGTCAACCTGGACATCGAACCTGCGGAAAAACCCGAGCAGGTGCTGTGGGTGGACCCGACCCACCCCGGGGGAGCGGTGTAACTCGGCTTCCGGACAATCCACTAAGATGGGATTCAATGACCGACATCGCCATCCTTGTGGTCGACGACAACGCCGATCATCGTGAGCTGATCGTGCTCGCGCTGCGGGACTGCTGCGATCCGGCGCGCATCGGCACCGCGGCCGACGGCGACGAGGCGCTCGACTTCCTGTTCGGGCGCGGCAGCCACGAAGGCCGCGATGCCCGCAAGCAGCCGCGCCTGGTCATCCTGGACATCAACCTGGGGCGGGTGCACGGCCTGGAAGTGCTCAAGGCCATGCGAGGCAATGCGCTCACGCAGTCGGTACCCGTGGTCATGCTCTCATCCTCGAGCGAAAAGCGCGAGCTCGACAGTTGCTACGAGGCCGGCGCCAACAGCGTCGTGCGCAAGAGCGTCGACTTCGAAGAGCTGCGCCGCAAGATGAAGCGGGTCTACGACTTCTGGATCACCGTCAACGAGGCCAACCGCAACTCGCGGGTTTGACCGCAGGGGCAGGCCGGCCGGGCTGTCGGATTGTTCCTACCTCAAGCTGAGCAATTCGGCCTTACGCATCTCACGTTCACCTACAACGGCCCCCACCTTTTCGCCGCTACAACGGGACAAGGAAAGGGGAAATATCGTTTGATGGACAGAGATACGAAGACGCGGGCGCCCGCCGATGCCGGTGCGCGGTTGCGTTGGCGCGAGAGTTGGCGCCGGCTCAAGGGCCTGGTGCCGACGGTTTCCGTGGTGACGGTGGTGGTCGCCGCGCTGGCCGCCACGGTGATGTTGACCTATCCCGCGTGGCAGGACGCCAACCGTCCCCCCGTGACGGCGAAAGGCGGGCAGGACGTCGTCCGGGCGCCGCCCCTGGTGGTGACGGCGCCGTCTTTGAAGGCATCGCCCGATGCGGTCGAAAAGGCGCAGGGCCAGCCGGCAGCGCGGGCCGACGCTGCGAGCGCGCTGGGCGCCGGGCCGGCGTGCCGCAGCTGCGGCGTCGTGGAGTCGGTAACGATGGTCAACCAGCAGGGCACCTTC
>DATMBW010000034.1:0-3039 GCA_035559095.1 Ramlibacter sp. | reverse complement strand
ACGCGCATCGGGGCCGAACCAGACGGTAAAAACCATCGAAGTGTTGGGCGGCTGCATGTAGCGCCAGTCCCACGCGGTCTCGTTCTTCAGCTCGTAGGGCGTCCTTTTCATGGGCTTGCCCAGCAGCCGGCGGACGTCTTCCATCATCATGCCGGGCACGACTCGGGCGAAGCTGGTCGGGTTGAGCACCTGGCGCAGCGCCGTCATGCGGCCATCGGGACCGATGGAGATCATGTAATTCTGGTGGCCCGAAGGCTGGCGGTTGTACTCGAACACGCGTTGCCCGCCCGGGGCGTCCCAGATGTTTTCGGGTGCGCCGAAGCGCGCGCGCACATCGGCTTCCGTCGACACCCCTTCCTCCAGTTCGGCGATGCGCTGCGGGTCGCAAGCGACCAGCGCCGACAAGGCCAGCACGCCGCCGAGGACCTTCAGTCTGGTGTCCATCTCGACCGGAAGTAAAATTGCGGAAAAGGAACGAGTCTATGTCCATTCTTGTGAAGATCTTCCGCCGCCCCGACTACAGCTCGGACGCGACCGTATTCATCGATCAGCTCAAGGCCCAGAAGCCCGACCTGGACGCGCGGCAGCGGGCCGGCATGGCCATCTTCTGGGACAAGCACGTGGATCGCGAAGCCTGGAGCGCATGGCGCGACGCCGAGGTGCCGCAAAAGCCCTACGTGTACCAGACCGAAACGCGATGACCGAAGCGGGCGTGGCAACGCTGCCGGAGCCCCCGGCAACCGAGTTGCCGCCCGGCATGCCCGAAGTGGTGGACCAGGTGGCGCTGGCGCGGCTCTACGGCGAACCGCTGTTCGCCATGCCGACGGACCTGTACATTCCGCCGGATGCGCTGGAGGTCTTCCTCGAAGCCTTCGAAGGTCCGCTGGACCTGCTGCTCTACCTGATCCGCAAGCAGAACTTCAACATCCTGGACATTCCGATGGCCGGGGTCACGCGCCAGTACCTGGTGTACGTGGACGAAATCCGGGGCCGGAACCTGGAACTGGCGGCGGAATACCTGCTGATGGCGGCGATGCTGATCGAGATCAAGTCCCGCATGCTGCTGCCGCCGCGCAAGACCGCCGACGGCCAGGAACCGGAAGACCCGCGCGCCGAACTGGTGCGCCGCCTGCTCGAATACGAGCAGATGAAGCTGGCCGCAGCGCGCTTGAACGAAGTGCCACAGATGGGCCGCGACGTACTGCGCGCCCAGGTGTACATCGAGCAGGCGCTGCATCCGCGCTTTCCCGACGTTCATGTCATCGACCTGCAGGAAGCCTGGCGCGACATCGTCTCGCGCGCCAGGCTCGTGCAGCACCACAAGATCACGCGTGAAGAGCTCTCGGTGCGCGAGCACATGAGCATCGTGCTGCGCCGGCTGCAGGGCCGCAAGTTCCTGGAGTTCGAGCACCTGTTCGATCCGGCGCGGGGTGTTCCGGTGCTGATCGTCACTTTCATCGCGCTGCTGGAGCTGGCCAAGGAGGCTCTCATCGACGTGACCCAGGCCGAGGCTTTCGCCCCGATCTATGTGCGGCTGGCGTACCAGCCAGCCTGAACGAGGCCGTAGACCATCATGAACGCTCCTTCCCGGGATTTCGACGTGCTGATCGTCGGCAGCGGCCTGGCCGGCCTGTCGGCGGCGCTGCACCTGGCACCCACGCACCGCGTTGCGGTGCTCACCAAACGGTCCATCAGCGACGGCTCCAGCGGCCTTGCCCAGGGCGGGATCGCAGCGGTGCTGCATGAGGCGGACACCTTCGCCGCGCATGTGGACGACACCCTGGTCGCGGGCGCGGGCCTGTCGGACCTGGCGGCCACCCGCTTCGTGGTCGAACACGCGCCCGAAAGCATCGAATGGCTGCGCCAGCTGGGCGTGCCGTTCTCGCAGGAAGCCGGCCAGTTGCACCTCACGCGCGAAGGCGGCCACAGCGCCCGCCGGATCGCGCACGTGACCGACGCGACCGGCGCCGCCGTGCAGCAGACCCTGATCGAGCATGTGAGGCGCACGCCGAACATCACGGTGTTCGAGCAGCACACGCTGGTGGACCTGATCACCAGCCGCAAGCTGGGCGTTGCCTCCGTCGGCGGCGCCGCCTGCCTGGGCCTGTATGCGCTGGACGAAGCCACCGACCAGGTGGTCACCTTCCGCGCGCCCCAGACCGTGCTGGCCACCGGCGGCGCGGGCAAGGTGTACCTCTACACCACGAACCCCGACACGGCCACGGGCGACGGCATCGCGGCCGCCTGGCGCGGGGGCTGCCGCGTGACCAACATGGAGTTCATCCAGTTCCACCCGACCTGCCTGTACCACCCGCACGTGAAGTCGTTCCTGATCAGCGAAGCGGTGCGCGGCGAGGGCGGAAGGCTGCTGCTGCCCGACGGCACCCGCTTCATGCCGCAGCACGACCCGCGGGCCGAACTGGCGCCGCGCGACGTGGTGGCGCGCGCCATCGACTTCGAGATGAAGAAGCACGGCCTGGATTGCGTGCACCTGGACATCTCGCACCAGCCCGCCGAGTTCATCCGCGAGCATTTCCCGACCATCCATGCGCGTTGCCTGGAACTGGGCATCGACATCACGCGCGAGCCGATCCCGGTGGTTCCGGCCGTGCACTTCACCTGTGGCGGGGTCCACTCGGACCTCGCCGGGCGCACCGACCTCGTGGGTTTGCACGCCATCGGCGAAACCGCCTACAGCGGCCTGCACGGGGCCAACCGCCTCGCCAGCAATTCGCTCGTCGAGTGCATGGTGTTCGCCCGCTCGGCGGCGGCGGACATCAAGGCAACGCCGCTGCCCACCCCGCCCGCGGTGCCGCCCTGGGACGTGAGCCGGGTGACGGACGCCGACGAGGCAGTGGTGATCTCCCACAACTGGGACGAACTGCGCCGCTTCATGTGGGACTACGTGGGCATAGTGCGCACCAACAAGCGGCTGGAGCGCGCGGCCCACCGCATCCGCCTGCTGCAGGAAGAAATCCAGGAGTTCTACGCCAACTTCCACGTCACGCGCGATTTGCTGGAGCTGCGCAACCTGGTCAC
>DATMBW010000033.1:0-3121 GCA_035559095.1 Ramlibacter sp. | reverse complement strand
CGACAGCAACGAGTTGGTGGCTGCCGCCAGCGGGCCATCCTCGCTCGCCGAGGGCAGCAGCACCAGCACCAGCGCGCCCAGCAGCAACGCGAAGACGGCCAGGAATACCGGCTTGGTCAGTTGATCGAGCCAGCTCGGCGCCGCGCCATCGCTCGGAGCACGAAACGTGGTATTGAGACCGTCGCCGGTGTGCAGCAGGCGCGGCGCCGCGGTCTGCGGCAGGCGGTCGAGCACGGTCTGCGGGTCGATCTTGAGCGTGCGGCAGATGCTGGAGGCCAGGGCGCGCGCGAAGACGGCATCGGGCAGTTCGTCCAGGCGATCGTCTTCGAGGGCTTCGATCTTGCGAACGGGCACCTTCAGCGCCACCGCCAGCGCGCCCACGTGCAGCCCAGCCGCTTCGCGGGCGCGGTGCAACAGGGCGCCGGCCGTCAGCGTGTCGTTGGCCGCCGGCTGTCCGGCGAATCCAGCGGTGCCTTGCTGTACCCAGTTCTCACTCATCGAAGGCCCCCCTGTCGTACGCGGTGGCCTCGCGCGACTGCGGAAAACGCTTCTTCAATTGCTCGCCCAACTGCCGCATCGCCACGCGATCGTCCAGCTTGCGCTCGACCTTGACCCCCAGCCACAGGGATTCGGCATTAGCGAGGTCGCTGTTGTTGAGGCGCCGGATGTAGAACTGCGCCCGGGGAAAATCGCCGCGCCTGAACAACAGGGTGGCCAGGTTGTAGCCGGTCACCGGATTGCCCGCATCCAGCTCGTACGCCCTGGCCAGGCTGCGCTCGGCCTCCGCCGCGCGGCCGGCGCGCGCCTGGCACAGGCCCAGGGTCATCAGCGTTTTGGCGCGGCCGGCATACAGCGGGTTGGCCATCGCGACGTCGAAGGCGCGAAACGACTCGTCGTAGCGGCCCTGCTGGCACAGCAGCCAGCCGTAGTTGTGCTGCACATTCGCGTCGCGCGGGTTGAGCGCGGCCGCGCGGCGGAAGCTCTCCTCGGCCTGGCGCAGGTCATTCAGCCTCATGTAGATCAGGCCGCGCAGGTTGTACGCATCCGGAAACCCGGGGTCGGCCGCGATCACCTGCTTGAGTTCGTCGAGCGCGACATTGGTCTGTCCCTCCTCGAAGTAACCCACGGCGAGCTCCATCCGGATGCGCGCGCGCTTGCGCGCCTCGGGTTCGTCGGATTCGGTGACGATGTCGCGCGACGCGGCGCCATCGGCGCCGGCCGAAGGCGAAGCGCATCCGGCAAGGGCAACCAGCAACGTACCGGCCAGCCAGGCGCAGGCCAGGCATTTGCGCGGGTCCCAGGCCACGGCGGCGGACCTTTTCATGGCGTCACTCCTTCGCACCGGGCGCCACTGCCGGCGCCAGTTTCAGCATCACGGTGCGCTGGCGGGCGATGCGTTCGCCCACGCGGGTGCGGTCCTTTACGTCGCCGGCGAGCTGGCCGCAGGCGGCGTCGATATCGTCCCCTCTTGTTTTGCGCACAGTGGTGACGATACCAGCATCGCCGAGGATTTTCGCGAAGGCGAGCACCTGTTTGTGGGGCGAACGCGTCAGACCCGACTGCGGGAACGGATTGAACGGAATCAGATTGACTTTGGACGCAACACCCTTGCCGTCATGGTGCTTGAGCAGGTGCGCCAGTTCGCGCGCGTGCTCCGGCTGGTCATTGACGCCTTCGAGCATGCAGTACTCGAACGTGATGAAGTCGCGCGGCGCGCGTTCGAGGTAGCGGTTGCAGGCGTCCAGCAGGTCGGCCAGGCAATGCTTGCGGTTCAGCGGGACGAGGTTGTCGCGCAGTTCGTCGTTGGCGGCATGCAACGACACCGCCAGGGCCACCGGGCAATCCCGAGCGAGCCGGTCGATCATACGCACCATGCCCGAGGTCGACACCGTCACCCGCCGGCGCGACAGGCCGTAGGCATGGTCATCCAGCATGACGCGCAGCGCCGGCAGCAGAGCCGAATAGTTCTGCAGGGGCTCGCCCATGCCCATCATCACCACGTTGGAGATGACGCGCTCGCCGGTGCCCAGGCGCCCGCGCAGGAAGTGCTCGGCGAACCAGAGTTGCCCGACGATTTCCGCGGTGGTGAGATTGCGCGAGAAGCCCTGGTGGCCGGTGGAGCAGAAGCGGCAGCCCACGGCGCAGCCGGCCTGCGACGAGACGCACAGGGTGCCGCGGTCGTCCTCCGGGATGAACACGGCCTCCACCGCGTTGCCCGCGCCCACGTCGAACAGCCACTTGATGGTGCCGTCCGCGGACTCGTGTTGCGAGAGAAGCGCCGGCGCTTCGACTCGGGCGCAGGTCTTGAGCTTGTCGCGCAGCGCCTTCGCCAGATCGCTCATCTGGTCGAATTGGCCGGCGCCGCGCTGGTGGATCCAGCGAAACAACTGGGTCGCGCGGAAGCGCTTCTCCCCCAGTTCCTCGCAGAACGCGGCCAACCCCTCCAGGTCGAAATCGAGAAGATTGGCCGTCATCGCATGGGCAACCCGCTTCAGCGGGAATAGACGCTCATCTCGGGGAAGAAGAAGCCCACTTCCACCTTGGCCGTTTCGGGCGCGTCGGAGCCATGCACCGCATTGGCGTCGATGCTGCCGGCGAAATCGGCGCGGATGGTGCCGGCGGCGGCCTTCTTGGGGTCGGTCGCGCCCATCAGGTCGCGGTTCTTGAGGATGGCGTTTTCGCCTTCGAGCACCTGGACCACGACGGGCCCGGAGATCATGAACTCCACGAGGTCCTTGAAAAACGGCCGCTCCTTGTGCACCGCATAGAACTGTTCGGCCTCGCGGCGCGACAAATGGGCCATGCGGGCCGCGATGATCTTCAGGCCGCCGGCCTCGAAGCGGGAGTAGATCTGGCCGATCACGTTCTTCGCCACGGCGTCGGGCTTGATGATGGAGAGGGTGCGTTCGATAGCCATCTGGATTTATTCCTGAGCTTGAAGTTGTTGGGGTTTCGCCGCCGTCGAAAGTTCGGCAAAGCTTTGCATTTTAGCTGGTCGCGTGTGACAAATGACTTCGGCTTCGCTTGAATGACGAATGACGCGGGGTCATTCGTCACGCGTTTTCAAAGCTCAACGGCGCGCGCAATGACAAATGACGAAAGGCCCATTCGTCATCTGTCA
>DATMBW010000032.1:0-8370 GCA_035559095.1 Ramlibacter sp. | reverse complement strand
GTGCATGGATCCTCTTTCGCGTGTTGCCGGGCTGCCGGGTGCTGTTGCGGGGCACCCGCCACGGCGGGGTGGGCCAAAGCTGTAGTGTGCAACGAGGAGCACTATATATAGGGTGTATGGCTATTTCAAGCCACTACATGTAGCGTTTTCCCCGGCTTAGAGCAGCCGCCTGCGCGTAGCAGATGAGCTGAAGGCGTTCTAGTGGCTGTCCCGCGAATACCCGTGCTCTCAGGTATTTGTGGGCGGGGCTAGGGCCTGTTAGCAGGCCCTAGGCCGGCACGGGAAAGCGGTGCGCCGGCCAGGCCAGGCTGCGGCGCAGCAGGCTCCACTGGAAGCGTTCGCCCGGATCGCCCTTGCGTCCTGGCGCGATGTGCTCATGTCCGGCGACGTGCTCGATCGGGTAGCGCTGCGCTATCGCGGCGCATAGCCCCGACAGGGCCTCGTATTGCGGCATCTCGAACGGGCCCCCCTCCAGCCCTTCGAGTTCGATTCCGATCGAATCATCGTTGCAGTCGGCGCGGCCCCGGTAATGCGAGGCGCCGGCGTGCCAGGCACGGTCGTCGCAGCTGACGAACTGCCACAGTTCACCACGGCGGCTGATGTAGAAGTGCGCCGACACCGCCAGGCCTTCGATGGCCTTGAAATAGGGATGGGCGTCCCAGTCCAGCGTGTTGCAGAACAGGCGCTGCACCTCGTCGCCGCCGTACCGGCCCGGCGGCATGCTGATGGAGTGCACGACGATCAGGTCGATCACCGCGCCGGCCGGACGCGCGCCGAAGTTCGGCGAGGCGAGCTTGCGCGCAAACGCATACCAGCCGTCTTGCCAAAGCCCCGGGCCGGCAGCGTCAGGCCGGCTCGTCATTGGGCTCGTCGCCATTGGGAGCGGCTATGCCGAGCCGCGCGATGCGGTAGCGGATCTGGCGCAGGCTCAGGCCCAGCCGCTGCGCCGCGGCGGTGCGGTTGAAGCCGCTGTCGTGCAAGGCCTTGACCAGGATTTCGCGCTCCTGCTGGTCCAGGTAGGCCTGCAGGTCCGACGGCACCGCCGCAGCCGGTGCGGCCGGCGCCGCTTTCACCTCGGTGATGGCCGCCGCGGGCGGCGCCTCTCGCGCCACCGCCGGCGCCACCTGGGTGGGGGCGAAGTCGACCTGCAATTCCTCCCCATCGCTCAAGGCAACGGCCCGGTGCAGCAGGTTCTCCAGCTCACGCACGTTGCCGCTCAAAGGATGCGCGCACAGCTGCTCCACCACGGAGGGCGACAGCACCGGTGGCGGCATGCCCGACTCCTGCGCGATGCGTGCCAGCAATGCCTCGCACAGCACCGGAAGGTCCTCGCGCCGGTCCCGCAGCGGAGGCACCATGATTTCGATGACGTTCAGCCGGTAGTACAAGTCCTGGCGAAACCGCCCGGCGTGCACGTCGGCCACCAGGTCCTTGTGCGTCGCGCTGACGATGCGCACGTCCACCGCGTCTTCCTGGGTCGAGCCGAGCGCGCGCACCTGCCGCTCCTGGATCGCGCGCAGCAGCTTCGATTGCATGGCCAGCGGCAGGTCGCCGATCTCGTCGAGGAACAGGGTGCCGCCGCGCGCGGCCTGGAAGTAGCCCTCGCGGTCCTGGTTGGCGCCGGTGTACGAGCCTTTCTTGGCGCCGAAGAATTCGGCCTCCAGGAGCGACTCGGGGATGGCGCTGCAATTGACCGCCACGAACGGGCCTTCGGCGCGATGGCTGCAAGCATGGATCGCGCGCGCCACCAGTTCCTTGCCGGTGCCCGACTCGCCGCGCACCAGCACCGGCGCCATGCTGCGCGCGACCTTGGCGATGCGCTCCTTGACGCTGCGCATGGGCTGCGAGTCGCCCACCAGGCGCTGCAGCGCCTGGTGGGCGCCGGGCGGCGCTGCAGCGCCGGCGGCCGCGCGCGCGGGCCCGGCGGCCGCCCGCACGCGCGCCGGGGCGCCGTTGTCCTGGATGGCCGAAGCGACCACGGTGCGGAACTGCTTCAAGTCCACCGGCTTGGTGAGATAGTCGAATGCACCCGCCTTGAGCGCTTCCACCGCGTTTTCCGCCGATCCGTACGCGGTCATCACGATGCATCGCTCGCCGCGCTGCTGCTCCAGCATCCGGTGCAGCAGTTCCAGACCCAGGCCGTCCGGCAGCCGCATGTCCGTGATCACCGCGTCGAATTTCTTGGCCTGGAGCTGCTCCCACGCCTCGGCCAGGGTCCCGGCCGCATCCACGCGGTAGCCTTCGCGCAGCAGCGTGAGTTCGTACAGGGTGCGCAGGTCGGGCTCGTCGTCGACGACCAGAACCTGCGCGGGAGCGGCGGAAACAGCGGACATCAGGCGGCTATTGTGTCAAATGAAGTGGCGCCCGAAAGCGGCCCGGCGAGCGCGCGGAAGCGGACGAAGAATTCGTTGCCCTCGCGCGCGTTGCCGGGCGACCCGGCCGTGGCACGGCGGTAGCCGATCGCGGCGTCGTGCCGCTCGCACAGTTCGCGGCAGATGAACAGGCCCAGGCCGCTGGAGCGGCTCTCGGAAGAAAAGAACGGCTCGAACAAATGCTCCCGCACCCCCGGTTCGACCGGGGAACCGTCGCTCCAGACATGCAGCGTGGCGCCGCCGTCCACGAACCGGGTCGAGACACGGATCGAATCGGGTTGCTCGCTCGCATGGCGCAGCCCGTTGTCCAGCAGGTTGACCAGCACGCGGCGCAGGTGGTCCATCTCGAAGCGCACCTGGGCGCGCGGCGCGCCCAGCGCGAGCTGTACCCGCGCGATGCTGCCGGTCTGCATTGCCCAGTCGCTGCAGGCGACGGCGACGGCCGGGTCCAATTCGAGGACAGCCGGTCCGGCCGGCCCCTGGTGCTGCACCCTCGAGATGTCGAGAATCTCGTCGACGATGCGGGCCAGCCGCTGGGCGTTCTTGCGAACCAGGGAGCTGAGCTGCCTGAGAGCGGGCTCGCGCAGGTCCTCTTCCATCAGCTCGTTGGCCTGTGCGATGGCCGCCAGGGGATTGCGAATCTCGTGCGCCACGGCGGCCGACATGCGGCCCATCGCCGCCAGCTTTTCGGTGCGCAGCCGCGCTTCCATTTCGCGCAGGTCTTCCAGGAACATCACGCACAGGCTCTCGGCCGGGTTGTCGTGCGACGACGTCAACCGTGTGCGCACGTGTACGCGGCGCGCGCCGGTCCCCGCCTCCTCGAGCGCCACATCGCACAGCTGCGCCTTGCGCTGGTCGAAAGTCAGGTTTGCGAGTTCCACCAGCGGCAGCCATTCGGCCCTGGCGGTCAATTCGAACGGCGCGTTGGGCCCTGGCCGGCTCCAGCCAAGCAGCAAGCGCGCTGCCGGGTTGGCGGTCTGTACCCCGCCTTGCGCGTCCACGACCAGGATTCCGTCGGCCAGCGATTCGATCACCAGTTCGTTGACCTGGGCCTGGATGCGGGCCGCCCGCCGGCTGCGCCGTGCCGCACGTTCTTCGCGCTCGAGCCGGGCGGCGAGCTGGTTGGCCAGAAAGGCCAGCGCGAACAAGCCGCTGCCGGTCAGGCCGGCCTGGAGAAAGCGTGCCGCCATGTCGGCGGGGGCCTGCAGGGACAGCACCCATGCGTCGGTCAGCAGCAGCAGTGCCACGCCCGCGGCCGTGGCCAGCGCCAGCAGCCCCGAACCCAGCACCGACCCCATCAGCACCGGCAGGGCGAACAGCGGCGAGTAGTTGATGCCGCCGGCTTGCAGGAACTGAAGGGCCGAAAAGGCCACCAGGTCGACGCCGATCGTGGACACCCACTGCGGATCGAACGCGCGGCCCGGCGGCGAGGGCTGCGTGAACATGCGCACCGCCATCGTCGCCGCGAGATAGGCGGAACAAAGCCCGATCAGCCAGCGGCTGATGCCCAGTCCCGGCACCAGCATCGACAAGGCCGTCAGCAACGACAGCAGGACCAGCGCGATGGCGACCCGCGCCGTCATGAAGCCGCGCCACAGCCGCGCGAACGCCGATGTCTCGGTCAGCCCGGCGGTCTCGGCGCCCAATGAGAACTCGGAAGGCACCGCCGGCACGTCATTCCCCGGCGCGCAGGCGGTGTTCGGCGCAACAATAGAGCCGCCCGTCGGGGCCGGGCAGGGCATCGGTGCGCGGCAGATGCACCGAGCAGATCGCGCATTGCACCATGTCCTGGGGCTTCGCCGTGGACGTGGGGCCGGGCTTTCTCCTGTCGAGTTCGGCGCGCCGGCTGTTGCGCCAGAACCAGAAAACGACCAGCACGATCGCCAGCACCAGCAGGTATTTCATACCGGCCGCCCGAGCACCACTTCGAAGACGAAACGCGAACCGGCGTAGGCCAGCAGCAGCAACAGGGAACCGGTGTACAGCACGCGCACGGCCTTGCGCCCGCGCCAGCCGAAGCGCAAGCGCCCCAGCAGCAGGAAGGCGAATACCAGCCAGGACAGCACGGAGAACACCGCCTTGTGGTCCCAATTGACCCGGCGGCCGGCGCCGTACAGCGTCTCGCTGAACAGCAGGCCGGCCAGCAAGGTGGCCGACAGCAGGATGAATCCTGCCGTGGCAAACCGGAACGTCAGGCGTTCCAGCGTCAGCAGCGGCACCCCGGCGTGAGGATCGACCGCCTGCCGGATCTGCTTTTCGGCGCGCGTCATCATCCAGGCATGAGCGACGGCGGCCGCGAACAGGCCATACGAGGCGATGCCCAGGGCCCAGTGCAAAGGCAGCCAGGGAGAGGCCGTCGGATGCAGCGGCGCGCCGGGGAACACCAGCGCGAGCAGGACCGCGGCCGAGCCCAGGCCCGCCAGCGCCCAGCGCGCTTCCATCTGCGGAAACAGCTGGCGCTCGATCGCATACACGGTGAGCACCAGCCAGGCGGTGACCGACAGCGCCGGCGCGAAGCCGAAGCGCGGCGGCGTGCCAAGCAGGCCCGAGGCCAGCACCACGGCGTGCAGCACCCACGCGGCCAGCAGCACCCTGCGCGCGGCTTTCTCGGACAGCCACGATGCGGCGGCGGCCGGAACCGCGTAAGCCGCTGCGGCCGCCAGGGTCAGGGCCACGTTCGCGGAAGACGCACTGGCTAGAATCATGGGTCCACAGTTTAGCCTTGCTTCGCAGCCCGAAGCCCATAGTTCCGGCAGTGCCGACGCATTTGTATTTGTATGGCCTCCGCCCTCTCCGACAAACTCTCCCGCCTGGCCAAGGAAATCCGCGGCCAGGCCCGTATCACCGAAGCCAACGTGCAGGACATGCTGCGCGAGGTCCGCATGGCGCTGCTCGAGGCGGACGTGGCTCTGCCGGTGGTGCGCGATTTCATCGCCCGGGTCAAGGAAAAGGCCATGGGGCAGGAAGTCCTGGGTTCGCTATCTCCGGGCCAGGCCCTGGTGGGCATCGTCAACCGGGAACTGGCCGCTACCATGGGGCAGGGGGTCAGCGACGTGAACCTGGCCGCGCAGCCGCCGGCCGTGATCCTGATGGCGGGCCTGCAAGGCGCGGGCAAGACCACCACCACGGCCAAGCTGGCCAAGCACCTGATCGAAAAACGCAAGAAAAAAGTGCTGACCGTCTCGGGTGACGTGTACCGCCCGGCGGCGATCGAACAGCTCAAGACGGTGACCGGGCAGGCCGGCGCCGAATGGTTCCCGAGCTCGCCCGACCAGAAGCCGGTGGAGATCGCACGGGCCGCGCTCGATCACGCCAAACGCCAGTACTTCGACGTGCTGCTGGTGGACACCGCCGGCCGGCTGGCGATCGATGAAGCCATGATGCGCGAAATCAAGGAGCTGCACGCCGCCTTGAACCCGGTCGAGACCCTGTTCGTGGTGGATGCGATGCAGGGCCAGGACGCCGTCAACACCGCCAAGGCGTTCAAGGAAGCCCTGCCGCTGACCGGCATCATCCTGACCAAGATGGACGGCGACTCGCGCGGCGGCGCGGCACTCTCCGTGCGCCAGGTCACCGGCGCGCCGATCAAGTTCGCCGGCGTGAGCGAAAAGATCGACGGGCTGGAAGTGTTCGATGCCGAGCGCCATGCCGGCCGCATCCTGGGCATGGGCGACATCGTGGCGCTGGTCGAGCAGGTCACGGCGGGCGTGGACATGCAGGCGGCCCAGAAACTCGCGGCCAAGGTCAAGAGCGGCGCGGGGTTCGACCTGAACGATTTCCTGTCGCAGATCCAGCAGATGAAAAGCATGGGCGGGCTGTCCAACCTGATCGACAAGCTGCCCGCGCAAATGGCTGCGAAGGCGGGCCAGGTCGACATGGACAAGGCCGAGCGCGACATCCGGCGCAAGGAAGGCATCATCCAGAGCATGACGCCCCTGGAGCGCCGCAAGCCCGAACTCATCAAGGCAACCCGCAAGCGCCGCATTGCCGCCGGCGCCGGCGTTCACGTGCAGGAAGTCAACCGCCTGCTCAATGAGTTCGAGCAGATGCAGGGCATGATGAAGAAGATGAAGGGCGGCGCGCTGATGAAGATGATGAAACGCATGGGCGGCGGCAAAGGCATGCCGAAGATGCCTTTCTGATACTTTGCGGGACAGATCAAGAATTGCGGAGCAATTTTGCTCTGTCCCCAACTGACCAGGCGCCTTGCGGGACAGATCAAGCGTCTTGAGACTTTGCGGGACAGATCAAGAATTGCGCAGCAATTTTGCTCTGTCCCCAACTGACTAGAGAATTGCAGGGCGGGCTCGCAATACGGGAGTCCGGGTCAAGCCCGGCATGACCAGTTCGGGTCAAGCCGGCCTGACAAGTCCCCGGCGCTTCCTACGACACCACTTCGCCGCGCAATGACCGCTGCGACGCCTCGGTGATGCGCACGTCCACCATCCGCCCCGCGAGCCGGGGCTGACCGGCGAACAGCACCAGCCGGTTGCAATCGGTGCGGCCGGCGAACAGGGAAGGGTCATTGTGCGACGGCCCTTCCACCAGCACGCGCTGCACCGTGCCCTGGCGGCTGGCGCTGATGGCGCGCACGTTGTCGTCGAGCAGGGCCTGCAGGCGTTGCAGCCGTTCGAGCTTGACCTCGTGCGGCGTGTCGTCGTGCAAGTTGGCGGCCGGGGTACCCGGCCGCGGGCTGAAGATAAAGCTGAACGAGGTGTCGTAGCCCACGTCGCGGACCAGCTTGACCGTCTTGTCGAAGTCCTCCCCGGTTTCGCCGGGGAACCCGACGATGAAATCGCTGGACAACGCCAGTTGGGGCCGGATCGCACGCAGCTTGCGCACTGTGCTCTTGTATTCCATCGCCGTGTAACCGCGCTTCATGGCCATCAGGATGCGGTCGCTGCCGTGCTGCACCGGCAGGTGCAGGTGGCTCACCAGCTTGGGCACCTTCGCGTAGGCGTCGATCAGGCGCTGGGTGAACTCGTTCGGGTGGCTGGTCGTATAGCGGATGCGCTCGATGCCGGGAATGTCCGCCACATACTCGAGCAGCAGGGCGAAGTCGGCGATTTCCGCCGTATCGCCCATCCTGCCGCGATAGGCGTTGACGTTCTGGCCCAACAGAGTGACTTCCTTGACGCCCTGGTCGGCCAGGTCCGCCACTTCGACCAGGACATCCTCGAAGGGCCGCGAGACTTCCTCGCCGCGCGTGTACGGAACGACGCAGTAGCTGCAGTACTTGGAACAGCCTTCCATGATGCTCACGAAGGCCGTGGCGCCGTCCACCCGCGCCGGCGGCAGGTGGTCGAACTTCTCGATCTCCGGAAAGCTGACGTCCACCTGCGGACGGTGCAGCCGCTCGCGCCTTTGCAGCAGTTCGGGCAGCCGGTGCAGCGTCTGCGGCCCGAACACCACGTCCACGTAAGGGGCGCGCTCGATGATGGCCGCGCCTTCCTGGCTCGCGACGCAGCCGCCCACGCCGATCAGCACGCCTTTTTGCTTCAGGTGCTTGACGCGGCCCAAATCGCTGAACACCTTCTCCTGCGCCTTTTCCCGGACCGAGCAGGTATTGAACAGGATCAGGTCCGCTTCCTCGACGTTCTGCGTGGGCTCATAGCCCTGCGCGGCGCTCATGACGTCGGCCATCTTGTCCGAGTCGTACTCGTTCATCTGGCAGCCGAAGGTCTTGATGAAGACTTTCCTGGTCGATGGGGCCGCCCCGCCCGCCGCTGGAGCGGCTGCTGCGCGCCCCAACGAGGCTTTCACCTGCTTGTACACGCTCATGGCGGCTACCGGCGCGCGCCGAAGATCACGTCCAGCAATTCGGCGAAGATCTTGTAGCCGTCGGCACCCGGCGTTGCGGCCACACCGCCGAGCTTGCGGTACTCCTCATCGGTCAGCACCCATGCCTCGTGCACGAGGCCCGCGGCATCGCGCCGGTAGACGACCGGCAGGTTCTTGCCGACGATGCCGCCGGAGAGCAGCAGCATATTGTTGAGGT
>DATMBW010000031.1:0-12328 GCA_035559095.1 Ramlibacter sp. | reverse complement strand
TTTCCAGCGTCGGGTTGCTGCGGGGCGCCCGCGCCGCGGCGGTCCGGGCGGCCTGCGGTCCGCGCGGCGCCTGGCTGCCCTGGCGGGCCTTGGCGCGGCGTGGGCTGGCCGGAGCGGTTGCGGCGGTGTTGGTCTCGGGGTCGGTCATGATGCAAAGGCGGTATTAGCCGTCCATCATGCCAGCGAAAGCAGTCGGCCGGGCTTCCCCTGGGGGGTCAAGACGTTCCGGGTTGTGCGTTGCACGGCTGGAATGGGCCGCTGGTAAGCTTCGGGCAATGAAAGCAGTTATCTTTTTTCTGTTGGTCTGGCTGGCGGGCGCGGCGTCACCGGCATTCGCCAGGACGCCCGGCGAAGTCGAGGTCGGCGCGATCCTTCGCGAAGCGCCCATGCAGGGGCTGTCGGGGCCATCGAGGCTGCTGTCGGACTACCGCGGCAAGCCGTTGATCATCAACGTGTGGGCCAGCTGGTGCGGCCCGTGCCGCCAGGAAATGGGATCACTGCAGAGACTGTCGCGGCGATATGGGGGCAAGCAGTTCAATGTCATCGGCATTTCGACCGACGACTACGTGGACCGTGCCGAGTCGTTCCTGAAAATCACCAACACGACGTTCAGCAACTTCATCGACACGAGGTTGATGCTCGAGCACATGCTGGGGGCCGACCGCCTTCCGCTGACGCTGCTGGTCGATGCGCAAGGCCGCGTGCTGGCCAAGTTCTACGGCGCCAAGGAATGGGACAGCGCTGAAGCGGTGTCGGTGATCTCCAAGGCGTTCGGCACGAGGATGTAAGGCCCGCGCGCGGTCACGCCGCGCGCGCGATGCGGATTTCGGTCCTGTCGGCGGGGTCGGCCGGGTGCTTGTTCTCGCGGTCGAAGCGAACGCAAACCAGCCATCCGGATTCGTCGGCCGAGACGGACAGCACCGCGAAGCCGTCCCCTCGCGACGGATACCAGGTATTCACACTGCAGCGGTACATCACCTGCTCGTGCGAAAACTCGAAGTCCTCGGTTCCCGCGAAGTCTTCTTCAATGGCATTCGCAAACGGGTAGGGCGCATAGAGGGCCGAGCTGTGGACCGAGTGGGCGACGACGGCACGGCCGGGCGCGTCCGGCTTGCTGATCTCGATGCGGGCCACGCTGGAGATGTGCTCGTTGCCCGAAAGGAAGACGACATCGTTCAACCCGCGCCGATAGACGCCCGCCAGCAATCGATGCAGGGATGCCGGGTAGCCCTCCCACGCGTCCGAACGAAGGGATGACGCGACGGTATTGCCCCGCATTTCGAGATGACGCGGCAGGACGATGGGCGCGGAGACAAGAAAGCGCGGCCCTGGAACCCGCTTGTCCGCGAGCCACTTGTCGAGCTCCTTGCTTTGGCGCTCCCCCAGCAGGCTGGCGCGCCCGACGGTGGTCGCGGTGCGCGGCGTGCGCTCGGTTCTCGCATCGGCCCAGAAAAATTGCAATCCGGCGACCGGCGTCCGGTGCCACAGCCTGGGTCGTGCCAACGGTTTGGGCTCCTGGTCGCGCTGATTGCGAAGGTACTCCCGGATGCCTGAATCCCTCAGGAATTCGTTGCATTGGTCCGGCCCGCAGTTCGCGCCGGGCGGATTGGGCTCCCAGTTGTCATCGATTTCATGGTCGTCCAGCAGCATCACCGCCGGCAGGCGCGAGAGCACGGATCGGGGGCCCCGCGCCCCAAAGAACGCCTCATACGACACGCGGTGCCGATCGTCGAGCACGCGCGCATCGAAGAGTCCTGCCGTTGCATCGGCGTAGACCTGGTCGCCGGCCAGCACGAGAAATTCGGGCACCGGCAGTGGCGGATTGTCCCGCGCACCTTCGGCGCGCTTTCCCTCGAGCACCGCCAGCAGGCGCAGGTAGGATGCGTCGCTTGGGCCTGGAGGCGAGTCCCGCGTTGCACCGGGTGGCGTTCGGTCGAGCATGCCGCCGGGATACTGGCAACTCGCCAGCGCGAAGCTTCGGGTGGCAGGCGGCGGCTCCGACGAGCTGCGGCGCCGCGGCGGGCGCATGATGCCCAGCCCGAGTTCAGTGGTGCCGACGCGCTCGAACACGTTCTGAACCGAGACCACCATCGCCTCGACGATCCTCTTGCTGAATGCGCGGTCGATCCTGCCGCCGAGGTCGACGTGCGCCGCGGCGATCGAACGGGCCAGGCCTTCCAGCCCCGCGCCGCTCCTGCGCTTGGAGGCGACGTGTACCGCCATGTGCATGGAGCGGTCCACGTCCTTCGAGGGCGCGGCGAATCCGGCCGATTGGTTGTACAGGAGCAGCACCAGGATCCCGCACGCCTGGGTGGGCGGCGCGTAGCCCGCCAGGTCGAAAGTGAGTCGCATCGTTTTTCCCGCCGCCGAAACCGGAGCGAGCGCCCTCCACGCAATACTCCGGCGCAGGCACTCCGGTGTCGGTTCGACAGCCTGGCCGCTTTCGCCGACGGGCAGGTAGCGTCCCGCGACCTCCACGACTGGAAGCAGGAGGGCGGCGATCGGGGTGCCGCTTTCGCCGTCGTCACCCAGCGAACAGCGCTCGTTGCCGACCGGAAACGGCGAGGGCACCCGGACCCCATAGTCAGGGACCAGCGACGTGAATGTGATCCTGATTTCCGGCTGTTGCTCGTCCGGCCCGCGATAGGGCTCCTCGAGGAATGCATTGACCTGCTTGAACATGGCGGCAGCCGGCCTGCCGATCAGCAGATCCTGATGCCCGGCCTCGTACAGCCTGGGCAGGAATGCGCGTTCGCTCTCGAAGCGGCCATCGCAGTTCTTCAGTACCTTGTGAAAGTACTCCGGTGTGTCCTTCGAAACCAACCCGTTTTCCAGGCCGTGGACATGGAGGATCGGAAATCGAAACTTCTCGCGCAGCCTGTCGGGCCTGACGTAGTCGTTGAAGCCATGCCGGTTCGTGATGGTGCGAAAGCGCGCGAAGTGGATCGCCTGTGACACCGTCTCGATGTTCAGGGGACCGAAGTGGTCGTCGATGTAGTCCAGGACCTTCGCGGGCAGATTGTTGAGGCTGAAATCGCGGCCGTAGAGCGCGTCCATGCGGTGGCGGGTGCCGACCCAAGGCGTCCGGCGCCACGGCGGCCACAAGGGGTTCTCGCGATCGAACTCGTCCTCGGGGTAGGGGATGGTGGCCAGCAGCCGGTCGATCACCTGATCGACGCGTCCCGGCGCGCGCGACGGCCGGAACTCATAGTCCTGCAGCGGAAGGAAGTGTTTCAGGTAGCGCATGGCATACGCCCGGAACACGTTCGCGGGCGTGAAGATGACCGCGGGCGCGACCTGCGACATCACGAGGTGCCTGATCCTTGCCGGAAGCTCCTGCCTGAGTTGCGGAAACGGTTCGTCGCTCGACTCTGAACCCAGCAATGCCATGCCGAGCATCGCCGAACCCATGCAGTGCGCGAACACGTCGACCTTGCCGGCGCCGGTCAGCGCGCAGACCTGATGCACAGCCACCGGGATGTCCGCCATGCCGACCTGTTCGAAACTCCACGGGGACCTCGCGTGCGGCATGCCGGCGCTGGTGCGCAGGTCGGCGATCCAGACATCCCGGCCGCGGTCCCACAGCGACGAGGCGACATTGGGACGCACCGCGTGGTGCGCGAAAGTCGTGCCGCTGGCGCTGTAGCCATGTATGAGAAGGATCGGGGTTTCGATGGCCTCCCGGGCGGCCGGCGCCGCCTTGAACGCGCGTGACCGCTTTGCCTCGCAAAACGGGTAGTGCGTCAGCCGCACCGTCACGGGCACGCCGTCGCGCGGCCGGGCAACCGGAAACTCGTGGATCTGCGGCCGCGGCAGACCCGGCACGTGACCCGGCAGGCGCTGGATCGCGCGCGGCTGCGCCGCGTCCGGCAACCGGAAGCTCCACAAATGCGTGTGGATGAGCATGCGAAGCAGATAAAGGCCGAGCGACGCGATGTCGCCAAGCGCCTTCGGTTGGTCCTGCTGCTGGACGACCCTGAACAGGGGTACACGCTGCTGCGCGAGATAGCCCGTGTCGAGCGTGAGCACCGCGCCGGGTTTGCGCGCTCCGGGAAAGGCTTTGAGTGACACCTCCATCAACTGCCGCCAGGGATTTGCCCGCCGCGAGTAGGTCAGCCGCTTCTCGCCCTTGATCGCGGCCGCGCGAAACGACTGCGCGAGGCCGGCCACCTTCGAATCGAGGACCGTGTCGATCTGGAGGTCGTACTCGAGCAGGCGCACCGCGCCGGCCCGCGAACTCAACTCCCACAGCCGCTTGGAGCGCGCGACCGCTTCCTGGAAAAGGCCCTTGTCGTCGGCCGGCGCCGGATCCTCGCCTTTGTATCGATCCATGATCCATAGCACGCTGTCCCGCAGCCCCCGGTTGCGCAGCCATGCCCACAAGCTGCGGAGCCGGCGCGCGATCGGCGATGACCGCTCGTGACTGAAGGCCCTGAGAGTGCCTTTGACCGTGGCGACCAGGAGCGCACACTCGTCCGGCGCATCCGTGTCGTCGGATGGGCGAACCCGGAAGATGCGCAAGCGCCCATTGGGGGCCTGCAGCTTGAGGGTGGCGGCGTCGGTCCCGGAAGTCAGATCCCTAATCGAAATCGGATCGAAGCGCATCGTCAGTTCGACATGAGGCATCGAGCCGCCGCCTTTGCCGCCCGACCGGGGCACGCCCGCGATGTCGACCGGACCGGACAGGCGTTCGAGCACTTCGATCCGCGTAACTTGCGCCGGTTCGATCGGACCGGGCCGCCTGAACCAGGGACGATCGCCGATATCCGTGCGGGCGCTGTCTGCCACATAGCCCCATTCCGTTCGCAACTTGCCGATGGCCCGCAACGCAAGGCTCGCGATCGCGAGCGCCGGGTTGATGCCCAGTGAAGTCGGAACGATCGAGCCATCGAGCACGACCAGACCCTCATGGAGCTGCCGCTTCGCGCCTTGTGAGGCATCGAAGACCCGGCCGCAGTCGTCCACCACGCCACTGGCCGCATCGTCGCCCATCGGGCAGCCGCCAAGCGGGTGCACGGTCAGGAGCGGTCCGGTCTCTCCGCCGAACAGGTCTTCGAGCTTCTCGGGCAGCAGCCTCCACATCGGGCTGGGCAGGGCGCGGGCTCCGCTTCGGGACGAACGAAGCAGCTGTTCGAACCTGCGATGGCGTGCCAACAAGGGCGGATAGTCCCTCAGTGTCGGCCATTGGACCGTCGCGGCGCCGTCGCCGCTGTCCCATGCGTCGCTGCTGTTGAGTTTCATCACGCCGTCGGCGCTGTCGTGGCCGATGATCGCGACAACCAGCGTGTTGCGTATCGCATGGGGATCCACCGCGCACGGATCACGGGTTGCCGGGCCGTGCGTTTCCCTGTCGGACTCAGCCAGCAGGTGGAAGGCCGATGCCGTGGTCACGCTCTGTTCGAGCACGGAGCGCAAGGGGCCAGGCACTGCCAGATCCTGGATCACCATGCCATCGGTCTTGCGCAGGTCGATCATGCCGGTGATGGTCGGTCCGACCCGGTCGGCCGCGCGAACGCAACGCGGGTCGGTGTCTTCGTCACCCACGCAGTTGGCCGTCACGTTGCCACCGTGGGCGGCGGCTATCAGGTCGCCGTTGGAAGACACCTGGTGGCCGAGCTTTTGCGAAAGGCTCAAGTCCTTCCCCTGCGAACGCAGCAGGATTTCGGTGGAGCCGAACGCTCCGGCCGCGAGCACCACGCGACGGGCGCGGATCAGGGTCGGCCGGCCATGGCGGCGGCGCAGCGGCTCGTCGGTGTGGACGACGTGCAGTTGCCACACGGACGGCGCCCCCGGGTTTGCGAGCTTCTCGATCTTCAGGACCGTCGCCCCGGCGAAGATCTCGGCGCCGTGCTGCCTGGCCTGCGCCAGCAGCGTCACATCCAGCGAGATCTTGGCGTTGTGATTGCAGCCGGTCGCGCAGTCGCCACAGCCAACGCAGGCATCGACACCGATCCCCGCTGCCGTGCGGAACGTCTGGTCGGGCGCGCTCGTGAGAGCGATGGTGATCGGCACCGGCTCGACCGTGGCCGCGCCCGAGAGCTTGCCCAGCGCCGTGTACTTGCGCGGCTCAGGCTGGTTCACGGACTTGACCGTCTGCGTCGCCCCGAGGCGCTGCCTGAGCAGTGCGCCGAGCTCGAACAGGTCTTCGACCGCGGCCGGCTGTTGGAAAGCCTGCGGCCATGACCGCGAAGCGAAGACATCCTTGTCCGGCATCGCCATCACGCCCGCATTGATCAACGATCCGCCACCCACGCCGTTGGCGACCAGCGCGCACAGGTCATCGCCGACGCGTACGTCGAAGAGCCCCTCGCGCCGGCCGCGCGGATGGTGCGATTCCCTGGTCGAGAAGCGCACGTGCCCGGCGAGCTGGGCCATCCGCGACGGAAACGACCCGGGCAGATGCTCGCCGCCGCGCTCCAGGACGCAGACGCCTTTGTCCCCGCGCGTCCTGGCGAGCTCGGCGGCGGCCACGGAGCCGCCGTAACCCGTGCCGACGATCACGACGTCGAAGTGGATGGGCGCCGCGGCACGCGCCGGATCGCCCTCGATCGACGCAACCAGTGTTTCGAACCCCTGCGACAGCCAGCGCGTCGCCCGATCACCACGGGTCGTGGACTCTGTGCCGGACGGCTGTTGCTGGCTCATGGCGTCTGCTCCCTGAAAGAACTTCGTGCGTGATCGCCTGGTGCAAAGCCTGCGCCGACACCGGTTTGTGCAGCATCGCGATACCGGCCCCGTGCGCATCCTTGATGCGGTCGGGCGCCGTATCGCCGCTCACGAGGATGGCCGGCAGGGCCGGATGCGTGGACCGCAGCTGCTCAATGGCCGCGATGCCGTTCTCGTCGCCCCTGAGCCTCAGGTCGACGAGCAGGATGTCGGGCGACATGGAACGGCACTGGGTGACCGCGTCGGCGATGCAACCCGCCGATCGCACCTGGCAGCCGAATGCCTGCAGCAGCGCCTCCATGCCGTGACGGACGGCCTCTTCATCATCCAGCACCAGTACCCGGGTTCCCGTCAGCGAATCGGGGGTGCGCAATCCATCCATCGGGCCGCCAACGCCGCAAGACGCGGCGCTGTCGCGATTGCCTCGAGGCACGGTGACGGCAAAGCGTGTCCCCTGGCCCGGCGACGACGACATGTCGATCCCAAGCTCGAGAAGTTGCGCCAGCCGGCGCACGATCGAAAGCCCCAATCCCAGACCGCGCGAGCGATCCCGCTCCGGATTGTGGAGTTGATAGAACTCCTCGAACACGCGTTGATGTTCGGCCTCGGGGATGCCGATGCCGGTGTCCTCGACGCTGATCACCCAGGCGTCGGCATCCGCATGCGCACGCAGCGCGATCTCGCCGTGCGGCGTGTACTTGATGGCGTTTTCCAATAGGTTCCTGGCAATGCGGGACAGCAGGACTTCATCCGTTTCGCATGAAGCATCGCGCGGACATTGCGTCGTCAGAACGAGTCCCCGCGCGCCGGCCAGCGGTGCGTACTCACCCGCCAGCCGCGCGAGGAATCCGGACAGCGAAAAGGTCGTCTTGTTGACCGGCACCACGCCCGCATCGAGTTTGGACACGTCCAGCAACGAGTCGAGTTGCGCGCTGAGCGCCTGCAGTGCCGTGTTCATGTGTATCGCGATCTGGCGTGTCGCTTCGTCCAGGGGACGCATGGCCAATGCGGCGCTGAACAGGGAAAGCGTATGGATCGGCTGGCGCAGGTCGTGGCTGGCCGACGCCAGGAAGCGCGTCTTGGCACGGTTGGCGGCCTCCGCGTCGTCAAGCGCCGACCGAAGCTGCCGGTTGAGAACCACTTGTTCCTGCCGGATCTCGAACGACTCCTTCAGCAGCCGGAACGCGTCCTTGGCGAGCGACAACAACACCAGTCCGAACACCAGGATGAGCGCCGCCGTGAAGTACTCCACCCAGCGGTGGGCGGCGCCCGATGCTCCCAGCGCCCACATCGCGCTCAGCGGCAGGAGCGTCGGCGCGACGAACGCCACGAATGCCGGCCGATATCCGCCGGTGGTCGCGACCGAGCCTGCGCAAAGACCCAGCAGGATGATGGACTGCACGGCACGCTCCGGTGTGTCGAGCGCCACCGCGAATCCGATGGATGCGCCCTGGACGAGGCCGTTGAGGCCGCTCAGCAGCACCGCGACGCGAAGCTTGCCGGCGATGGGCAACTTCGCGGCGGGCAGGCTGCCCAGGACCTTCCAGCGGATGGCCAGGATGAGCGTCACCGCCGAGAGCCAGAGCCACGGCAGCCAGCCTCCAAGCTCGCTCCAGGCGATGGAAGCCAACAGCAGCGAGCAAAGGAAAACAGGCAGCGGAACCCTTTTGCCCTGGCGAGCAAAAAGCTCGATCAACTCATCGGGCAGGTCGTGACCGGTGGGTTCAACCGCCGTAGTGGCACCATCCGTTGCTGTCACGGCGACCTCAGCCCGGTACGTGGTCGAACATGTGAAGCTCGTGAACGCGGTACATGGCCTGCGCACGAGAGTTGACGCCCAGGGCTTGATAGATCGCCCAGAGATGGGCCTTCACGGTCCCCTCCGCGATATCGAGTTCGCGCGCGATCACCTTGTTGGCTTTGCCCTGAAGCAGGCATTTCAGCACCGCGAGCTGCCGGCCGCTGAATTCGGGCAGACCCGCCGGCTTGGAGGACTCGGCCGACGATTGCACCTGGGCAGCAGCAGTCAATGCGGCACGCGGAAGGTAGATGCCGTTGGCCAGCACCAGGCGCAAAGCCTGAACGGTCAAGGAAGCGTCCGATGTCTTCGGGATGTAACCCGCAGCGCCCTCATCGATGGCGCGGCGAATCAGCGCCGGATCTTCGTCGCCGGACACGACCACGACCGATGCGGCCTCGTGGGCAGCCTTGACCTGCCGCAATGCGTCCAGCCGGCTTGGCCCGGGCAGGTTCATATCCAGCAGGATCAGATCCGGCGCATCGGCCGCCGAGACGGCGATGGCCTGCGCAACAGTGCCCGCGTCTGATATCCGAACGGCCGGTGCCAGCGCCATGAGAAGCGTCTTCAGACCCTCGCGGAAGAGTGGATGGTCGTCGACGATCAGGATGTGCATGGAGGCCCTCGAATGCCAACAAAGGCTTCAGGCAATGATAGTTCGCGAGGCGCGGATGACAACTAAACGGACGGCCCGGTCGAGCTAAACCGGTTTAGTCGATTGAAGGTGCTCCAGCGCCTTCCGGCTAGACGCCAGTGGAATTGCGCAATGAGAAGCGCTCTCCATACTTCGCTTCCGGATTTGCCAAACGCCAGTGTTGCTGCCATCAGCGCCTCGCGCGCCGCCAATCCGGATCGGGACAACTCTTGAGGAGCCCAACATGCGCAGCAGTTCCATTCTTCGATGCCTCGTTGTCTGCATCGGCGCATTCACACCCCTCGGCGCGATCGCGGGCGACCTGATCCTGTGGAGTGCCTGGATCGACTTCGCATCCTGCAACTTGATCTGCATTTGCAGGGACAGCTTTGGTTTCAGGTGGGCGCGCTTGGCTAGCGCGCTGGCGGCAAGTTTCCGTCCCTTGGTGATTCGCGCCAGGGCTGGTCAGACGGGCGTTGAGCGGCCCGCCGTGTTCCAGATCTCAACCCTCGCTCAAAGGAGATCAACATGAACCGCAACCTCGCATCCGCCCTCACGATCGTCTCCACGGCCGCTGCCGCCTTCGCGTTCGCCGCGATGGCCTCGGGCAACGCCTATGCCGACGACATCACCGTCGACAACACGCCGTTCGTCAGCACCAGGACCCGCGCCGAAGTGCAGGCCGAAGTCATGGGCCAAGCCGAGCAACTGAGAATGGCCAACAGCGAATGGTCGACGCAGCTGAACCAGCCGTCCCGGCCGCAAGGCGGTTTGACCAGCGCGCAAGCCAAGGCCGAATACATCGCTGCGCGAAACCAGGTGAACGCGCTCAACTCGGAAGACAGCGGCTCGTCCTACCTTGCCGCACTGCCGCGGAGCAAGGACGCCACCGTCATCATGGCCGGCCAGGCACGCTGAAGGCTGTCCGCGTCGCGCCGCTGCTCCGCATCAGCGGCGCGACGCCTCGCAGGCGTTGACAATACCACGCCCCGCCGTCGCGCCGGCTATTGACCGGACTCGCACACCACACCAGTCTGGCCAAGCCCGGCGCGACGCAGGAGACGGCAACATACGGCCCCAGCGATTTCCGGGCAGCGAACATCAATCGAACGAAAAAGTGAAGATCAGGTCCACCCCCGCGCGTTCGCCGGCCTGGGCACGCACCGTGAGGCGGCGCGACACATCGTAAAAAATATAGAACGTGCCCAGCGCCCCCGACAGGCTGCGCTCGTACGACGCGTAGAAATTGCGGGCAAAGCGCTTGCCCAGCGTGACCACCGCCCCTTCGCTGGTATCGCGCCGCACCGACAACTCGTCCAATCCTATCGTGCCCGCCAGGCTCCCCCCGCCCGAGCGGCGGCTGGACAGCAGCGCGAGCGCCGCCTGTTGCACGAGCGCGGCTTCGGCGCCGCTGCTGGGTGCCGCGCGGCCGGTCACCAGCCAGGCCAGCTTTTCGGCGTCGGGCAACTCGGGCTCGGCGTACAAACGCACGAACGGCGCTTGGGCGTTGCCCGTGACCAGCACGCCGACGCGCTGGACGATGTTGGGCCGGATGGCCAGGATGTCCAGCGCCGGGTTATCGATGCGGCCCGTGAAGCGCAACACGCCGCGTTCGACGTCCAGGCGCTGGTTGTAGGCGCGGTATTCGCCGCCCGCGGTGGTCACGGTGCCGACCAGGCGCGGCGCGGTGATCGAACGGCCGGACAGCGCGAGCGCGCCGCGCAGCCGCGTCTGCAGGCCGCGCCCGCGCAACTGGAAGTCGTCACCCAGGTCCAGGTCCACCGCCAGCACCAGCGGCCGCGCCGCGGGTGCCGGCGCGGTTTCGGGCTCGCGGTCCTTGGGCAACGTGCCCGCCGGCGCGTTGCGCACCGCGACGTCGTCGCCGAGCTTCGGCTCGTTTTGCTCCGGCAAGACGATGCGCGCATGGTCCACCTTGAGGCGACCGCTGATCTCCGCGCCAGAAGCGTCCAGCCGCGCGCCGAGGTCGCCCGAGACGGTGAGCTGGAGGTCGGGGCGGATGCTCGCGCGCAAACGCGTGAGCTGCACCGTGGCGCGCACCTGCGGCGCCCGGCCGATCCAGGCCGCTTCACCGCTGGCCGTCAGCGTGCCGCCTTCCTCGCGCTCGCCGGCGCCGTGCAGTGTGAAGTCGCTGACCAGCAGGCGATTGCCTTGCAGGGTGGCTCGCAGCCTGCCGTTGCGCAGTTCGATGCCGTCCACCACGGACCGCAGCGCCAGCTCGTCGGCGGCGAGGCTGCCCGAGAACCGCGCGTCGCCGCGCGTCCCGGCCGCTTTGACGTCGGCCGCGAGTGAACCGCGCAAGCGCCATCCCGGCGGCGCCAGCAGCGACCAAACGCCGATGCGTGGCAATCGCGCGCGCAGGCTGCCGTCGATCGGCGCGGTGTCGGGCCACTGCCAACCTGCCGGCCCGCCGGGAGCCAGCCGCGTCACCAAAGTGCCGTCGGCGACGCCCGCCCGCTCGCTGTCCCAGCGCAGCGACAAGGTGACCTGCTCGCCCTGGCTCGCCAGCGTCAGCCGTGCGTCGCGCACGCCGGCCGGCACGCGCGCAGCGGCGCCTTGCAGCGTCTCGGCCAGCACCGTGATATCGCCGCGGCTGCGCGCGAGCGAAGCATTCAGCTTCACGGCGCGCCCCAGGCTCGCGTCCCACTGGGCGTCGAACACCATGTCGCCGGACAGCGCCGACCCCGCCAGCTGCGCTCCACCGACCAGTTCGAGCCAGCCCATCGGCAACCCCGTGAGGCGGCCGGAACTGCGCAGCTCGCCGCCGCCCCAGCGCACCGGGTCCCAGGCCAGCAAGGCCTGCGTGGGCGCCGCCGCGGTCTTGGCCACAGGCGCGAAGAGGAGTGCCTCGCTCGCGCTGACGTCCAGGCTGCGGCCGGCCGGCGACCAGCGCAGATCGAAAGGACGCTGCAATGCGAGCCGCCAGGCGCCGGCGCCGATGGCGGGGTCCTGAACCGACAAAGCGAGGCTCGCCACATTGGCACGCCACAGCGCGCTCGCGCCGGAGCGCAACGGCGTGCGCCCGCCGCTGCCGGCAAAGTCCAGGTCGAGCTGCCGTTGCCCCTGCCGGGCCTGCGCACGAACCGCCAGGCGCGCATCGCTCAGTCGGCCGTTCAGGCTGGCGGTCGCATCGCGCAGGGACCACGTGGGCGCGGCCCCGGTGGCGGCGCCGGTGCGAAGCTCCATCACCGGCGCGGACAAGCCGGCTTGCA
>DATMBW010000030.1:0-6328 GCA_035559095.1 Ramlibacter sp. | reverse complement strand
TGATTTAGATCAACCCTTTGGTTAAAGACTCTCCGATGTAATGGTTGCTCGGGTTGCTCGTCAGTTGCTGACAGCCCAGACTCCAAATCGGACTTACTACAAGAGGAGATTTCAGCATGCACGAAGCGCCTCCGGTCGACTCCGTCGATCAAAGACTACCCACCGGGCGGCTCGCCGTCCTGGGCCTGCAACATGTACTGGTGATGTACGCCGGCGCCATCGCGGTGCCGCTGATCGTCGGGCGGGCACTGAAGCTCAGCCCGGAACAGGTGGCGATGCTGATCTCCGCGGACCTGTTCTGCTGCGGCCTGGTGACCCTGATCCAATCCTGGGGTGCGACGCAGTGGTTCGGCATCCGGCTGCCGGTGATGATGGGCGTGACATTCGCTGCCGTGGCACCCATGGTTGCTATGGCCAATGCCACGCCGGGCCTGGCGGGAGCGCAAACGATCTTCGGCGCCGTCATCGGGGCCGGTATCGTCTCCATCGTGATCGCGCCATTCGTCAGCCGAATGCTGCGCTTTTTCCCGCCGGTGGTCACCGGGACCATCATCCTGGTTATCGGCGTCAACCTGATGCGGGTGGGCATCAACTGGGTCTTCGGCAACCCCTTCGGCCCCACGGCGCCCAGCATCGTCAACCCCGACCATGCCAAATGGCTGGCCGACGTGACCGCCATGGGTAGCGCAGCGCCCGCCGCGCCCAAGGGGCTGGCCCTGGCGGCCAGCGTGCCCAACCCGAAGTACGCGCCGCTCACAGGCGTGGGGATCTCCGCATTGGTCCTCATCTCCATCATGCTCATCGCCAAATATGCGAAGGGCTTCATCGCCAACATTTCCGTGCTGCTCGGCATCATCGTGGGCGCGATCGTGGCCGGCGCCACGGGTTTGATGACTTTCGAAAAAGTGGCCAAGGCCAACTGGTTCGATCTGGTGCTGCCCTTCCAGTTCGGCGCGCCGATCTTCGACCCGATCCTGATCCTGACCATGACCTTGGTCATGATCGTGGTGATGATCGAGTCGACCGGGATGTTCCTGGCCCTGGGTGAACTCACCGGCAAGCCGGTGACCCAGCCCGACCTGGCCCGCGGCCTGCGCACCGATGGCCTGGGGACCCTGATCGGCGGTATCTTCAATACCTTCCCGTACACCAGCTTTTCCCAGAACGTCGGCCTGGTCGGCGTCACCGGTGTCCGCAGCCGCTTCGTCTGCGTCGCCGGCGGCCTGATCCTGGTTGCCCTGGGCCTGTTCCCCAAGATGGCGGCTTTCGTCGAGTCGTTGCCCACCGTCGTGCTTGGCGGCGCCGGCCTGGTCATGTTCGGCATGGTCGCCGCCACCGGCATCCGCATCCTGGCCGCGGTGAATTACCAGGCCAATCGCAACAATCTCTTCATCGTTGCCGTTTCCATCGCCTTTGGCATGATTCCCCTGGTCGCGCCCAACTTCAAGCAGTGGATGCCCCATGGAATCCACCCGCTGATCGAGTCGGGCATCCTGCTGGCGTCGATGAGCGCCGTGTTGCTGAACGCTTTCTTCAACGGCGGGAAAGCCGATGTCGCCGCGACCGTGGCCGCTGCGCGGCAGGCGGACGGGGCGCATTGACCACTCTGCGGGGCTGCGGCCAGGGCGCGTGACCCTGGCCCTCAGCGTCAGCTCCCCATGCCGGGAAAACTGCCCTGGCCCTTGAGGCCCTGCACGTAGATCTTCGCCAGGCCGCCCTCGGCCGTCTCGCGGTAGTGGGACTTCAGGTCGCGGCCGGTCTCCCACATGGTGCGCACCACTTCGTCGAAGGAGACGATATGGTGCCCATCGGAAAGCAACGCATAAGCCGCGCAGTCCACCGCGCGCACCGCGGCAACGGCATTGCGCTCGATGCACGGAATCTGCACATACCCGCCGATCGGGTCGCAGGTGAGGCCGAGGTGATGCTCGAGCCCCATCTCGGCCGCGTATTCGATCTGGCGCACCGACCCGCCCAGTAGTTGGGCGGCGGCAGCCGCGGCCATCGCGCAGGCGGTGCCCACCTCGCCCTGGCAGCCGACCTCCGCCCCCGAGATCGAGGCATTGCGCTTGACGATGTTGCCGATCAGGCCCGCCGTGGCGAGGGCATGCAGGATCTTTTCCTCCGACAGCTTCGATTGATGCTGCAGGAAGAAGAGCACTGCGGGCAAGACGCCGCAGGCACCGCAGGTCGGGGCGGTCACTACTTCGCCGCCTGCGGCGTTTTCTTCCGAAACGGCCAGCGCATAGGCGAAAAGCAATGCCGTCTCACCGAAATGGCCGGCCATGTTCTGGGCGCGGGCGTGGTAGGCAGAGGCCTTGCGCGGCACATTCAGGCTGCCGGGCAATCGGCCTTCGGTGTCGATGCCCGTCTGGATGGCTCGCCGCATCGTGGTCCAGACCTCGCCCAGGTATGGCCAGATCGGCTCGCCCTCATGGCGGCCCACGAGTTCCCAGATGAGCAGACCTTCGTGTTCGGTTTGCTGCAACACCTCGCTCATGGCGGTGTGGGGATACACGTCGGGCCCGCCATCGGGGCGGCCATCTTCATCGAGCAACGCGCCGCCGCCGACGGAGTACGCGATGCGCGTGGCGATGACGTTGCCCGAGGCGTCCAGTGCCTCGAAGCGCATGCCGTTGGGATGGCGCGGCAGCAGCTGCTCCGGCAGCCAGGCGATCTCGACCGGCCTCGGCGCGAACGGCACGCTGACAGCGTGCTCGGTCAGGTGGCCGCGACCGGTCGCGGCCAGGCTGCCATAGAGCGTGACCTTGACGCTCGCGGCCCCGGGAACGGCTGCCGCGAACGCTTCCGCCGCGAAGCGCGGCCCCATGGTGTGACTGCTCGAGGGGCCGAGCCCGATCCGATAGAGTTCCCGCAGCGACTTCATGGCGCGCCGCCCTACCCTGCCAGCACCTCGGCGTTGAATTGCTCGATCAGCTTGTCCAGTTCCGCGGACTGGGTGCGCAGGCACCCCCAGTAGTCGCGGTGATCGCTCCACTGCGCACGCAGTTCGTCGACGGACTTGCCGAGCTGCTCGACCCAGGAGAAATACTTGAGCTGGTGCACACGGCGCTTGTCGACCTGCGAGAGTTCAAGGACATGATCGATCGACAACCCGGCCAGCCGGTCGTAGTCCCGATCGGCCTGGCGCTGGTCATATACGCCGCGTTCCGCATTGAGTTCGGCCAGGCGGCTGCCGTACATCGCCATCGAATCGGTAAAGACCGTGAAGACCACATCGCTTTCACCGAGCTCGTAGTACTTGGCGAACTTGATCGCGCCGATCATGTTGCCGATGCCGGAGATCCCCAGCCACTCGAGACGCTCCAGCATGCCGATGCCGACACCGTTTTCGGCGAGCAGCTTGCGGCCCGCGGGCTCGTTGAACAGCCGCATGAAGCGGATGGGCAGCTCATCGTCCACGCCGATGGCCGCATCCGTTTCGCGCATGTTGTGGATCCACGGAATGTGCTTGTCGCCGATGCCTTCGATCCGGTGGTCGCCGAATCCGTTTTCCAGAATGGTCGGGCACTGCAAGGCCTCGCCCACAGCCACCTTCGCGCCGGGAAACGTGTCGCGCAGATAAGACCCCGCCGACATGGTCCCGGCCGAGCCGGAGGCCAACACCGCGCCCGCCACGGCATCGCCCGGCCGTGCAATCTTCCTGAATACCTCCGCCATCGCCGGGCCGGTCACGTTGTAATGCCACAGGGCATTGGGCAACTGGTCGAACTGATTGAAGATGACCGCATCGGGCCGCGTGCGCTCGAGCTCGATGCATTTGTCGAAGATTTCCTTGACGTTGGATTCGCAACCCGGCGTGGCGATGACCTCCTCGGCCATCGTTCGCAGCCAGGCAAAGCGCTCCTGCGACATGCCTTCCGGCAGGATCGCCACCGACGGGCAGGACAGCAGCCGGGAGATGTAGGCGCCGCCGCGGCAGTAATTGCCCGTGCTCGGCCAGACGGCCTTCTGCGTCGTGGGATCGAAGCGCCCGGTCACCAGCTCCGGCAGCAGGCAGGAAATCGCCGGCCCCACCTTGTGCGCGCCGGTCGGGAACCACTTGCCGACGATACCGACGATGCGGGCCTGGGTGCCGGTGATGGCGCGGGGCAGTTCGACATAGTTGACGCCGCCGAAGCCGCCGCCCTTTTCCACCGGCTCGTTGTGCCAGTTGATGCGAAACAGGTTGCGCACATGCACGTCCCACATGCCGATGCCGGCCAGCTCTTTCTTCACGCCTTCCGGAATCAGCGCGGGGTCGCGCATCTGGGCATAGGTGGGCAGGACGATGCCGTTTTCGCGGCAGCGCTGAATGTTTTTCTTCCGCTGTGCGGCGTCGATGTTCAGATCAATCATGGGTTGTCCTTATAAATCCAGTCCGAGGCCTCGTGCCGCGGACTTGATGTCCTTCAAACCGGAGCCGGTAATCAGCACCACGCAATTTTCGCCCGCCGGCAGGCGATCGCGCACTTTGAGCCAGCCGGCGAAAGCGGCACTCGACGAGGGCTCGGCAAACAGGCCCGATCCGGCCGAGAGCGACTTCTGCGCCGCGAGAATCTCGCTGTCGGAGACGGTGACGGCCTGGCCGCCGTAGCGCCTGAGCTTGGCCAATGCGTGCAATCCGTTGCGCGGCACATCGACGGCAATCGAGTCGGCCACGGTCTGGGACGCCCTCGGCGGCCCGAACGCATCGCTGTCGGAGTGGGGCGAATTCAGCGCGCGCGCGATGGCGCTGGAACCGTCCGCCTGGCAGGCCCAGACGACGGGGATTTTCCGGATCCGGCCCAGCTTCAGCAGGTTCTCGAAACCGCGATAGACGCCGGCCAGGATGACGCCGTCGCCGGTCGGAACGAAGACATGACCGGGCGCACCCGCACCGGCAGCCAGCAGGTCATCGACGATTTCGAAGGCGGCCGTCTTCTTGCCTTCGATGGTCAGGGGGTTGTAGGCGGTGTTGCGCGACAAGGACCCGGTCTTGGTCGAGTACTCGAGCGACAGGTCGAAAGCCTGGTCGTAATTGCCATCGACAGAGACGAGCTCCGCCCCGTATTGCAGGACCTGGATGCGCTTGGCGACCGGCGCAGCGGCCGGCAGGAACACCTTGACGGCGAGGCCGGCTGCCGCGCCCACCGCCGCCATGCTCGAGGCTGCGTTGCCGGTCGAGGCCAGGACCACTTCCTTGACACCGTGTTTCCTCGCGAAGGCCGCGACGAGATAGGACGCGCGGTCCTTGAAGGAACCGGAAGGATTGCAGGTGTCGTCCTTGAGCCAAAGCCCGGGTGCGGCGAAGTCGCGCCGCAGGCGCTCGGGGGCCCAGAGCGGGGTGTGGCCGACCGGGATCGATGGGAACCACGCGGCTTCCACCGGCACAGGAATGGTCCCGGCGGCGGGCTCATTGCCTTCCCACTCCGCCTCGAGAATGCCTTCCAGCGGACGATCGGCTTGTTGTCGCCGTGCGCAGTGATCGCACAGATAGCGGCCGGGAACGATCTCGTAGGTGGCGCTGCAGCTGGCGCAGCGGTAATGCCATTGCATGGTCGGTTCCGTCGTCATTCGGGCGGCAGGATCGCGCCCTTGCGCTCCACGATCATGCGGTAGTGCTCCGGCTGGCGATGCACCGCGAAATTGAAGGTGGTGTTCTTGAACGAATTGCACAGGTCGAGGTCGCAGCGCGCCACCGCCAGTTCGTCTTCCAGCGTCGTGCAGGAGCCGACGATCTCGCCCGAGGGCGCGATGATCGAACTGTTGCCGATCATGTCGCAGCCTTCCTCGCAACCGGCCTTGGCCACCCCGACCACCCAGGTGCCGTTCTGGTAGGCGCCGGACTGCATGACCAGCTGGTTATGGAAATGCGACAGGTTGTCGTGCACCGGCGCCGGCGGGTTGTGTACCGGCGTGTTGTAGCCGAGCATGATCATTTCCACGCCTTGCAAGCCCATCACCCGATAGGTCTCCGGCCAGCGCCGGTCGTTGCAGATGCACATTCCCATGATGCCGCCGAACGCGCGCGTCACGTTGAAATTCAGGTTGCCGGTTTCGAAATAGCGTTTCTCGAGGTGCTGGAACCGGCGCCACGGCTCGTGCTCCGCGTGTCCCGGCAAGTGGATCTTGCGGTACTTCCCGGCGATCTTGCCGGTCTTGTCCACGAGGATGGAGGTGTTGAAGTGACGGGTGCGACCTTGCTCTTGCGCCAATTCGGCGTAGCCCAGATAGAAACCGATGCCCAGGCGCGCAGCCTCCTCGAACAGCGGACGCGTCACAGGCCCTGGCATCTGGCGCTCGAAAAAGCTGTCGATCTCGGCCTGGTCTTCCATGTACCAGCGCG
>DATMBW010000029.1:0-4165 GCA_035559095.1 Ramlibacter sp. | reverse complement strand
CGCACCAGCCAGTCGCGGGCATGCCGCAGGTGATAGCGCGTTTCCTTGACCGACTTGGCGGCGATCGCGGCCAGTTGCGCATCGCTCGAACTCTGCAGCGCCTCCCAGAGCAGCAGCATCAAGGCGCTGTAGAGGAAGTTGCGAACGATCGTGGTCGCATAGTCGCGGGTGGCCGCGGCGGTGCCCGCCAAGGGGCCGTGGTGCGGCAGCTCCAGCAATGTGTAGTTGCGGAACTGGCCCTGGTCGCGGAAATAGGCCAGGCTGTCCTCGGTGGCGCCGCCGCCGGCGAGCGCGGCCGCGTGCTGATACAGCAAACGTGCCTGGCCGATCAGGTCCAGGCTGATATTGGCCATCGCGATGTCTTCCTCCAGCACCGGCCCGTGGCCGCACCATTCGGCGTTGCGCTGGCCCAGCACCAGCGCGTTGTCGGCCAGGTGCAACAGGTAGTCGAGCGGCGCCGCGACCGGCACGGTCACCGTTGCGTCGGCCATCACATGTGTCCGACTTCGTCGGGAATTTCGTAGAAGCTGGGGTGGCGGTAGATCTTGTCCGCGGCAGGCTCGAAGAACTCCGCCTTGTCTTCGGGCTCGCTGGCGGTGATCAGCACCGAGGGCACGACCCAGATGCTCACGCCCTCCTGCCGCCTCGTATAGACGTCGCGCGCCATCTGCAGCGCTTGCTTGGCGTCGGCCGCGTGCAGGCTGCCGCAATGCTTGTGTTCCAGGCCCTGCCTGGAACGGACGAACACTTCCCAAAGGGGCCAATCGCGTCCTTCCGCACCATCCCTCCCCTCACCAGGGGAGGGCAACGGCTTGTCCGACGGCATGTTCATGCGGCTTCCTTCATCTGGCGCGACTGCGTCTTGCGCGCATGCGCGAGCGCGGCGTCGCGCACCCATTGGCCGTCCGTGTGGGCCTTGACGCGCGTGGCAAGCCGCTCCTTGTTGCAGGGGCCATTGCCGTTGACCACGGACCAGAATTCGTCCCAGTCGATCGCGCCGTAGTCGTAGTGCTGGCGCTCTTCGTTCCATGCGAGATCGGGGTCGGGCAGCGTCACGCCCAGGATCTTCGCCTGCGGCACCGTGGCGTCCACGAATTTCTGGCGCAGGTCGTCGTTGCTCACGCGCTTGATGCCCCAGCGCATGCCCAGCGCGCTGTTCGGGCTGTCGGCGTCGGGCGGGCCGAACATCGCCAGCACCGGCCACCACCAGCGATTGACGGCGTCCTGCACCATGTCGCGCTGCGCCTGCGTGCCCTTCATCAGCGCCATCAGGCTGTCGAAGCCCTGGCGCTGGTGAAAGCTTTCTTCCTTGCAGACGCGGATCATGGCGCGCGCATAGGGCCCGTACGAACAGCGGCAGATCGGCACCTGGTTCATGATGGCCGCGCCATCGACCAGCCAGCCGATGGTGCCGACGTCGGCCCAGTTCAGCGTTGGGTAGTTGAAGATCGAGCTGTACTTCGCCTTGCCGCTGTGCAGGGCCTGGACCAGCGTATCCCGGCCCACGCCCAGCGTCTCGGCCGCGGAGTAGAGGTACAGGCCGTGGCCGCCTTCGTCCTGCACCTTGGCCAGCAGGATCGCCTTGCGTTTGAGCGACGGGGCACGCGAAATCCAGTTGCCCTCGGGCAGCATGCCGACGATCTCGCTGTGGGCGTGCTGGCTGATCTGGCGCACCAGGGTCTTGCGATAGGCCTCGGGCATCCAGTCCTGCGGCTCGATCCTGCCATCGGCGTCGATCTTGCGATCGAAGTTCGACTGCAGCGCCGCTTCGCCGGCATCGGCCGGCGACGAAGCGGCCTGCGGGCCACGCTGGGCCGCGTCCGGAATGTCGAGGGCTTGCGTGTACATCCAGGCAGTATAGTAATTAACCGACCGATCGGTCGGTTAATGAAAATAACCCCTACGGATGAGGCTCAAGGCGCCTGTGACTTTGCCAGTGCGACCGAGACTTTGTCATTGCGGACTTGATCCGCAATCCATGGATCCCGGATCGGGCCTGCCCCGGACCTGATCCGGGGTCCGGGATGACAGCCAACTCATCAGCCCGCGGATTCCAGCGTCTGGCCTTGCCCTTTGCCCCGGCCGAGCACCTGCAGCAGCTGGGGCAGCGCGGCCTGGAGTGCCGGTTTGAGCGTATGCGGCGGGTTGATGACGAACATGCCGCTGGCCGTCAGGCCCTGTCCGCGTGCGGGCTCGCCCGGAACATTGCGCTCCTGCGCTTGCCCGATCGCCAGCGTCGCGTGCAGCCACGGTTTGCCGGCCTGGGTCGTAAGAGTCTTGAGCCTGCGGGGCAGCTCATGCGCTTCGGGCCGCGCAATGACGGGGTACCAGACCACGTAAGTGCCGGTGGCAAAGCGCTTGAGGCTGTCCTGGATGCAGACGCCGACCTTGTGGTAGTCGCTCTTGATCTCGTAGCTCGGGTCGATCAGCACCAGTGCGCGCCTGGACGGCGGCGGGAGGAACGCCTTCATCCCTTCGAAACCGTCCTGCCGCGCAACGGCCACCTGGCGCCCGGCCTTGAGCTGCGCGATGTTGCCGGCCAGCGCCTTGATGTCGGTCGGATGCAGTTCGAATAGCTTGAGCTTGTCGCGCGCCTCCTCGCGCAACCAGCGCTGGGCGATGAAGGGCGACCCGGGGTAGACCTTGAGTTGTCCCGGCGTGTTGAACGACGTGACCAATTCGAGGTAATCCTTCAGCACCGGCGCGACGTCCTTGATCATCGCCTCGGAGGGATCGGTGGGCGCGAGCCCCGCGAACAGCTTGACCACGCCGTCAGCCGCCTCGCCCGACGTGCCCGCATAGTCGCCATCGAGCCGGTACAAGCCGGCGCCGGCGTGGGTGTCGATCACGGTGAGCGCAGCGTCCTTTTGCGTCAGGTGCCGCAACATGGCGATCAGCATCGTGTGCTTGAGCACATCGGCGTGGTTGCCTGCGTGGAAGGCGTGGCGGTAACTGAACATGCGGCGATGGTAACCGGGCCCGCTGTGTGCGCAAGTGTGGATTGCGGGTCAAGCCCGCAATGACAAAAGCCCTTGGAAAGCGTCAGATCACCGCTTCAATGAGGAACGGCCCCTTGCGCGCAAGCGCCGCTTTCAGCGCGCGGCAGAACTCTTCGGCGGTGGTCGCGCGCGCCGCTTCGACGCCCATCCCGGCGGCGAGGTGGGTCCATTGCAGGGCCGGCTGGTCCAGGTCGAGCATCCGCCTGGCGTTGGTCCCCGGCTCACCGGCGCCGACGCCGCGCAACTCGCCGTGCAGGATCGCATAGGAGCGGTTGGCGAAAACAATGGTCACCACGTCGAGTGCTTCGCGCGCCTGCGTCCACAGCGCCTGCAGCGTGTACATGCCGCTGCCGTCGGCTTCGAGGCAGATCACCTTGCGGTCTGGGCACGCGATGGCCGCCCCCGCCGCCATCGGCAGCCCGACGCCGATCGCGCCGCCGGTGAGCTGCAGGTAATCGTGGTGCGGCACCGTGCGCGTGAACTGGAACAGGTTGCGTCCCGACGTGACGGATTCGTCGCAGACGATGGCGTTCTCCGGCATCAAGGCCGCCAGCGCGGTCGCAACCGCGTTCGGCGTGAGCCGCCCGGCAGGCAGTTCGGGCCGTTGGAGCTCGGGCACGTCGGGTTGCACGCCGGGCCCGACGCCGAGCTCGTCGGCGAGCCAATGCAGCGCGTGCAAGAGGTCGTCGCCCGGCTCGGCGAGGGACATGATCGAGCAGTGTTCGGGCGTCATGGCGCTGGGCTGGCCCGGATACGCAAAAAATGCGACTGGTGCCTTCGCGCCGACCAGGATCAGCTGCTCGACGTGCTTGAGGGCACCGACGGCCTGCTCGATCGGATAGGGAACGCGTTCCACCGCCACCCGCCCGGCCCCCCGTTCCATGCGCGCATTGGACTGTTGCGCGAGCAGACCGGCCCCGGTGGCTTTGGCGATTCGGCCGGCGATCTCCAGGGCAAAGGCCCGCAGCGCCACGCCCGACAGCATCAAGGTTGTCCTCTTGCCCGAACGGATGGCGGCGGCGGCTTCGCGGATGCGCTGCTGCGAGACCTGCGCGGGCGCGCCGGGCGGCGACACCTGGCTCAAGGGCGCGTTCGTCTCAGTCCAGGCCGCGTCCGCGGGCAGGATCAGCGTCGCGATCCGCCCGGGAGCGGTTTGTGCCTGTTCG
>DATMBW010000028.1:0-8585 GCA_035559095.1 Ramlibacter sp. | reverse complement strand
CCGATCCTGCAGGGCCACGCCCTGTTGCGCCTGGAAAACTGCATCTGCACCCCGCACATCGGGTATGTGGAACTGGACAGCTACGAGATGTACTTCGGCGCCGCTTTCGATAATGTGGTCAACTTCATCAAGGGAACGCCGACCAACCTCGTGAACCCCGGCGCGCTGCAGGTGCGGCGCTAGAAATGAGCCCACCCCCGAAGCGGCCCGAGGCCGCCTCCCCCTCAAGGGGGCGCCACTAGCGGCCCGGCAAAGCCGGTTCCGCAGTGGCCCATGCCTCGGCCGCGTAAGTTCGTCCGCCGAGCGCCACCCAACATCTGGAAGAGCAACTTGTCCGCGCTCCATCCGACGTCCGCCTCTGCAGCCGTGCGGCCCGCCCTGCCGCCGGTGCTCTGGCCGCTGCTGTTCGGCAACTTCGTCATCGGCAGCGGCGTGATGGTGGTGCCCGGCGCCCTGAACGAGATCAGCAGCTCGCTTGCCGTCCCGGTGGCGACTGCCGGCCAGTTGATCTCCGCGGGCGCCCTGCTCATGTGCGTCGGCGCGCCCTTGTTCGCGGCGCTCGTGGCGGGATGGGACCGCCGGCGGCTCCTCACCCTGTGCATGGTCTGGTATGGCGCGCTGCATCTGGCATGCATCGCGGCGCCCGGCTTTGCCGCGTTGCTGCCGCTGCGGGTCCTGGCCATGATCTCGCCGGCCATCTTCACGCCGCAGGCGGCGGCGTGCGTCGGGTTGCTGGTGGCGGCCGATCAGCGCGGCCGCGCCATTACGTTCGTCTTTCTGGGTTGGTCGCTCGCATCCGTCCTGGGCTTGCCGATCGGCGCCTACGTGGGCGGCACCCTGGGCTGGCGCACCGCTTTCGGCGTGGTCGCATTGCTGAGCCTGGCCAGCGCGCTGTGGGTGTGGCGCGCGATGCCCGACGGCGTCAAGCCGCCGGCCTTGTCGGCCGCGGCCTGGAAAGAGACGTTCCGCTCGCGGGCACTGATGCTCTGCGTGGCTGTCACGGTGATGTATTCGGCGGGCCAGTTCGTGCTGTTTTCGTACTTCGCTCCGTACTACAAGCACAAGATCGGCATCACGCCCGGCGAGCTTAGCCTGCTGCTGATGTGGTTCGGCGCCTTCGGCTTTCTGGGCAACATCGTGATGTCGCGCCACATCGACCGCATCGGCGCGTCCCGTGCCGTCATGGCGAGCACCGCGGCGATGGCGCTGAGCCTGCTGATCTGGCCGTTGGGCACCAGCCTGACCCTGGCTGCCCTGGTGGCCGTGCCGTGGGCCCTGGGCTGCTTTGCATCCAACTCCGCGCAGCAAGCGCGCCTGGTGGGAATCGCCCCGGCGCTTTCCGCGGGGTCGATCGCCCTGAACACCTCCGCCATGTACGCAGGCCAGGCGATCGGCGCGGCCAGCGGCGGGTGGCTGATCGCGCGTGACGGCATGGACGTGCTGCATTGGGCCGGGTTCGCGCTCCTGCTGGCGGCGATGGCGGCCAGCGCGTTGGCATCGCGCTTCCGGCACAAGCCCGGGCACTGAGTTACGGCGCGCGACCCCAGTGCCGCAAGCGAATTTGCGACATTGCGATAATCGCGGACATGAATTTGATCTACAACACTGTGGGCGTGGTGGGCGCTGGCGCAATGGGCCGCGGCATCGCGCAGATCGCCGCGCAAGCGGGAAGCGTCGTCAGGCTTTACGACACCCAGCCGCAAGCCGTCGCCAAGGCACGCGACGAGCTGTTCGGCCAATGGGACCGGCTGGCCGAAAAGGGGCGCATGGACGGCGCGGCGGCGCAGGCCTGCAAGCAGCGGCTGCAACCGGCCGACAGCCTGCAAGCCCTGGCCGATTGCACCCTCGTCATCGAAGCCGTGGTCGAACGCCTGGACGTCAAGCAATCGCTGTTCGCGCAGCTCGAGGGGATCGTCTCGAGCACGTCCGTGCTGGCGACCAATACATCGTCCCTGTCGGTTACGGCGATTGCCGCCGCCTTGAAGCGCCCGCACCAGTTCGCCGGTTATCACTTCTTCAATCCGGTACCGCTGATGAAGGTGGTGGAAGTCGTGGCGGGCCTGAAGACCAGCCCCGATGTTTGCTCGGCTTTGGCCGAATACGCCAGGCAGATGGGCCACACCGCGGTGCAGGCGCAGGACACGCCGGGCTTTATCGTCAACCATGCGGGCCGCGGGTATGGCACGGAAGCGCTGCGCGTGGTGGGTGAAGGCGTTGCCGACTTTGCCACTGTGGACCGCATCCTCAAGGACCAGGTCGGTTTCAAGCTGGGGCCCTTCGAACTGATGGACCTCACGGCCCTGGACGTCTCGCATCCGGTGATGGAGTCCATCTACCGCCAGTATTACGACGAGCCGCGCTACCGGCCCAGCGTCATCACGGCGCAACGGCTGGCGGGCGGCATGGTGGGCAGAAAGGCTGGCGAAGGTTTTTACCGCTATGCGGACGGCAAGGCCCAGGTCGGCGCCGAGCCGGCGCCGCCGCAGGTGGCCGAGCTGCCGCCGGTGTGGGTGTCCACGCGCGCGGCGCGGCGCTCCGAGCTGTATCAGCTGCTCAAGGACCTGGGCGCGAAAATCGAAACCGGGCAATCGCCCTCGCCCCAGGCGCTGTCGCTGGTCGCGCCGCTGGGCTTCGACGTCACCACGGTGGCCGTGGTGGACCGGCTCGATCCGGCCCGCACCGTCGGCATCGACATGCTGATCGATGACGCCGCCACGAAGCGGCGCGTGCTCGCGACCAATCCTGCGACCCGCCCCGACATGCGGGACGCCGCCCACGCCCTTTTCTCGCGCGACGGCAAGGCGGTGAGCGTGATCCGCGACTCGGGAGGCTTCGTCACGCAGCGGGTCGTCGCGAGCATCGTCAACATCGCCGCCGACATCTGCCAGCAGCGCATCTGCAGTCCCAAGGATCTCGAGACCGCCGTCACGCTGGGCCTGGGCTACCCGCTCGGCCCCTTGGCCATGGGCGACCGCTGGGGCCCCACCAACATTCTCGAAGTCCTGTTCAACATGCAAACGGTCTACGGCGACCCGCGCTACCGCCCCAGCCCCTGGCTCCGACGTCGCGGGGCCATCGGACTTTCCCTACTGCACGAAGAGCCATGAAAACCACAAGTTCAAGGCGGCGCAGTCGCCTTGTCTTCTCCTCATGTTAAAGAGCACCAGCCAGGGCCGCACCATGGTCCTGACACTGAGCAACCCGGCGTCGCGCAATGCGCTGGCCCCGGAGATGTACGCTGCCGGGATCGAAGCCCTGAACGTCGCGGAAGGCAGCCGCGACGTGCGCAGCGTGGTGATCACCGGCGAGGGCAACGTGTTTTCGGCCGGAGGCAACCTGCAGCGCCTGCAGGCCAACCGCCAGCGCCCGCCGGAAGTGCAGGCGCAGAGCGTTGAGGGGCTGCACAGCTGGATCGAATCCATCCGCACCTTCCCGAAACCGGTGATTGCCGCCGTCGAAGGCGCGGCGGCGGGCGCCGGCTTCTCGCTGGCGCTGGCTTGCGATCTGATCGTGGCGGCCGAGGATGCGGTCTTCGTCATGGCTTACAGCAACATCGCGCTGTCACCCGATGGCGGCGCCAGCTGGACCCTCTCGCACGCGCTTCCCAGGCAACTCGTCAGCGAGCTGTTGCTGGCCGGGGAACGCGTGGCCGCCCGGCGACTGCATGAGCTGGGCGTGGTCAACCGGCTCACGCCCAGCGGCAGCGCCCTGGACGAGGCCCTGGCGCTTGCGGAAAAACTCAACGCCAAGGCTCCCAACGCCCTGGCGAGCATCAAGGAGCTCATCAACGAGGCAGCCGGCGCCACGCTGAATCAGCAACTCGCGAGCGAGCGCGACCGCCTGGTGAGAAACCTGCATCATCCCAATGGCGGCATCGGTATCGCGGCGTTCCTGGGCAAGAAGTCTCCCGAGTACGAATAGGCCGCTTCAGGCGGCGTCAGGGGGTGAACCCCCAGTGTTCCAGGCAGTCCCGCACGCGACAATGGTCGCGCCACCAGTCACACAAAAGACAGAACATGGACGACCCCATTCTTACCATCGAGGAACGAGGGGCGATCAATTCCGGTCGCTGGTTTTCATCCCTTTCCCCGTCTCTCAGGCACGACATTCTCCGATGCGCTTACGTGAAACGCTACAAGGACGGCGAGCTGATCTCGGCGCGCGGCGACGCGTCGGAGGAGTGGTGCGCCTGTGCCAAGGGCGCGGTGCGCGTGAGTTCGACGTCGATCTCCGGCAAGCAGGTGACGTTGACCTACGTCGAGCCGGGGCTCTGGTTCGGGGATGTCTCGATCTTCGACGGCGAACGTCGCACGCACGATGCCTACGCCCACGGCGACACCACGATCCTGTGCGTGGCCCGCGGCGACCTGCACAAGATCCTCAGCCAGCATGTGGAGCTGTACGAGGCGCTGCTGAGGTTGCACGCACGGCGCATCCGGCAGCTGTTCGGCCTGGTGGAGGACCTCAACACCCTGCCCTTGCGCGCCCGGCTGGCCAAGCAGCTCACGCACCTGGTGCGCAGCTACGGCGTGCCGTCGCTCGCCGACGCGGGCGAGGTGCGCATCGGCCTGCAACTGGCCCAGGAAGAACTGGCGCAACTGCTGGGCGCTTCGCGCCAGCGGGTCAACCAGGAACTCAAGGCCATGGAGCGCGACGACGTGATCCGCATCGAGCCGGGCGGCCTTGTGGTGCGCAACCGCGAGGCGTTGATGCGGATCATCGAAGCCGACAACTGACGTCCGAAGGACGCCTTCCCGGCGCAGGCCGGGATCCAGAGATCAACACATGAGCGACTTCGACCATTTCGTAGGCACCCGCCCCGTTTCCGAAAAGCACGCCTTCGACACCGAAGCGCTCACCGCCTGGCTCGAAAAGAACCTGGAAGGCTTCGCGGGTCCGCTCACGGTGGAGATGTTCAAGGGCGGCCAGTCCAACCCCACGTACAAGCTCGTGACGCCGCGCCAAAGCTACGTGATGCGCGCCAAGCCCGGCCCCGTCGCCAAGCTGCTGCCGTCGGCGCACGCCGTCGAGCGCGAGTTTGCCGTGATGAGCGGGCTGGCGGGCACCGATGTGCCGGTGCCGCGCATGCATTGCCTGTGCGAAGACGAGTCCGTGATCGGCCGCGCGTTCTACATCATGGAGTTCATGCAGGGCCGGGTGCTCTGGGACCAGGCCCTGCCCGGCATGACTCCCATGCAGCGCGGCGAAATCTATGACGAGATGAACCGGGTGATCTCCGCCCTGCACACGGTGAAGTTCGCAGAACGTGGCCTCGCCGGCTATGGCAAGCCCGGCAACTACTTCGACCGGCAGATCGGCCGCTGGAGCAAGCAGTACAAGGCATCGGCCGACGGCGCCGGCCCGATGAGCCAGCCCATCCCGGAGATGGAAAGGCTCGTGCAGTGGCTGCCGGCCCATATCCCGGCGGCGGCGCGGGACGACAGCAAGGTGTCGATCGTCCACGGCGACTATCGCCTGGACAACCTGATGTTCCACCCCGACCGGCCGCGCGTCATCGCGGTGCTCGACTGGGAGCTGTCGACGTTGGGCCACCCGCTGGCCGATTTCAGCTACCACTGCATGGCGTGGAACATACCGCACGGTTCGTTCCGCGGCATTGCAGGGCTCGACCACGCTGGTCTGGGCATTCCCTCCCAAAACGACTACATTCGCCGCTACTGCGAGCGCACCGGCCTTGCCAGCATCGATGACTTGGAGGCGGACTGGAGCTTCTACATGGCGTACAACATGTTCCGCATCGCGGCGATCCTGCAAGGCATCGCCAAGCGCGTGGAGGCCGGCACCGCCTCCAGCGCCCAAGCCGCCAGCTCCGGCGCCAGCGCGCGGCCGATGGCCGAGCTGGCCTGGAAGTTCGCCCAGCAGGCCTGAGCACCAACGCATCATCCACAAGGAAGCACCATGGATTTCGAGTACTCCCCCAAGACCCGCGAACTGCAGGCCAGGCTGCTGAAGTTCATGGACGACTACATCTACCCCGCCGAAGCCGAGTACCACCAGGAACTCGAAGCGAACACCAAGGCGGGACAGCGCTGGAACGCCCTGCAGACCATCGAAAAGCTCAAGCCGAAAGCGCGCGCGGCCGGCCTGTGGAACCTGTTCCTGCCGGTGGACAGCGCGGCGGCCTCCGGCTACGAAGGCGCCGGCCTCACCAACCAGGAATACGCGCCGCTCGCCGAAATCATGGGTCGCGTGATGTGGTCCAGCGAAGTCTTCAACTGTTCGGCGCCCGATACCGGCAACATGGAAACGATCGCCCGCTACGGCTCGGCCGACATCAAGGCGCGCTGGCTCAAGCCGCTGCTCGAAGGCGAGATCCGCTCGGCCTTCGCGATGACCGAGCCGGAAGTGGCCTCGTCGGACGCGACCAACATCTGCACGAGCATCGAGCGCCAGGGCAACGACTACGTGATCAACGGGCACAAATGGTGGATCTCCGGCGCGGCCGACCCGCGTTGCGCCGTGTTCATCACCATGGGCAAGACCGACCCGCAGGCGCCCAGGCACTCGCAGCAGAGCATGGTCATCGTGCCCGCCGACACCCAGGGCATCCGCATCGTGCGGCCGCTCACGGTGTTCGGCTACGACGACGCGCCGCATGGCCACGTCGAGATGTACTTCGAGAACGTGCGCGTGCCCGTCTCGAACATCCTGCTCGGCGAGGGACGCGGCTTCGAGATCGCCCAGGGCCGCCTCGGCCCGGGGCGCATCCATCACTGCATGCGGCTGATCGGCCTGGCCGAGCGCGCGCTCGAGCTGATGTGCAAGCGCGCCAGCTCGCGCGTGGCCTTCGGCAAGACCGTCGCGCAGCAGACCGTCACCCAGGAGCGCATCGCCGAGGCCCGCTGCAAGATCGACATGGCGCGCCTGCTCACGCTGAAGGCCGCCTGGCTGATGGACATGGCCGGCAACAAGGCGGCCAAGACCGAGATCGCGATGATCAAGGTGGTGGCGCCCAACATGGCGCTGCAGGTGCTCGACTGGGCCATCCAGGTGCACGGCGGCGGCGGCGTGAGCGGGGATTTCCCGCTGGCGCACTCCTATGCCGCGGCGCGGACGCTCCGGTTTGCCGACGGTCCGGATGAAGTGCATCGCAACGCGATCGCCAAGTGGGAGCTGGGCAAGTACGGCGCGGCAGGCCGCGATACCGCAGCCGTCGCGCGCGGGTAAGACCCAGGGGAAAGCGCGTTCGCGCTCGATGATGTGCTTGCCGTAGGCTTTGGCAATCTGGGCGCTTTGCAACACGCTGAAGCCTCCGTCGAAATGCAACAGCCAGTACGCTGAAACGCTCTGCTCTACCGTTGCGGGCTTTGCAGCCCGTTAGGGTATGCCATGAGGCATCGAGGAACGGCCTGATCCCGTCCCTGGTACTAACCCGTAAGACTCCGACCGCGTTTTCTGATCCGCATCAAGGAAAGCGCGCTTAGGTAATTCATGGGAATGAAAACGGAGCAGAGTCGCCATTTTCCTGGTTGACGGCATGATCCCGATCACTATTCGCCAGCTGCAGTATTACGTAGCCGTCTACGAAGAGGCGACGTTCTCAAAAGCGGCCGTGCGGGAGCACTGCACGCAGCCGGCGTTGAGTGCGCAAATCAGAAATTTGGAGCAGATCCTCAACCGCGCGCTGTTTGAGCGATCGGTAAACGGTGTTTTGCCAACTGCAGCGGGACAGCGCTTCTATCGGCACTCGGTCGCCATCCTGCAATCGGTGAATTCGGCCAAGCTCGAGATGGAAGAGGTCAGCGGGCAGGTCGCCGGACAGTTGCGGGTCGGCTTGATCCCGTCAGTCATGCGGGGCCTGATTCCATCGTTCCTGCCGGCTTTCATTGAAACCTACCCGATGATCGAGAACAGGCTGATACAGGGGTTCAGCGATGTGCTGGCGGAACACGTGCTCGCCAAAGAGGTCGAGTGCGCGGTTGTTCTGGAACCCCCCAAACACGAGGGCATCGAGATTACCAAACTCTGGGAAGGGAACATGGTCCTGATCAGCAGTACCGCCTTGAATTTCAAGAAAGGCGAGCCAGTGCGGCTCCGGGATATCGGTCCGCTGAACCTGGTGGTCCCGTCGCCCAACCATTCGATGCGCAAGAATATCGAGCGCCGCATCTGGACCAAGGAGATTCCGGTGCGCCGCATTCTGGAGATGGATTCTGTACACGGGATGATCGACTTTGTCTGCAACTCGAAATGGGCGACCATTCTGCCGCTGACGGCGGTCGCGTGCGACATCGATTCGGAGAAGTTTTGCATCAACCCCATTGCCGAGCCCTACCTTGAAGCGGACCTGTACCTCATCAATCTCAAGCGGCACCCACTGTCCGCCTTGGCACGACTGTTCGTCCAGGAATTGCGTCAGCATGCCGATGCCATCACTCATCGGCAATCAACCACAACGCGTCATCCTCGCACGCTTCGCCGAGTCGTCAATTGACTGTGTGGCTCCGCGGTAAACCGCGAGCTTCTTACGGAGCCAGGGCGCGGGCGCGCAGCACGAACTTCTGAATCTTTCCGGTCGCGGTCTTCGGCAAGTCGCCGAAAACGATCCTTTTGGGCACCTTGTA
>DATMBW010000027.1:0-7254 GCA_035559095.1 Ramlibacter sp. | reverse complement strand
CACGATCGCGTCACAGGCAACGCTGGAAGCCTCACCGCCGCGCCCAAGACCGGTGGCCTTGAAGCCGCCAACGCCAGCGCCGGTGGCGCGACGGGCGCCGCAGCGTCCGGTGCTCGCCGCCGAGACGCCCGCTCGCGCCGCCGAATCGCCGGCCGCCGCGGTCTCGCCCGCGGCCGTGTCCACCGCGAACGCCGCCCCCTCCAGTGTCGCAGTCGCGGCTGCGGCCCCGGCCACCCCTGCCGCGCCGGCACAGAGCGAGCCGAGGTTCGACGCTGACTATCTCGACAACCCGGCGCCTGCCTATCCCGCGCTGTCGCGGCGGCTCGGCGAGGAAGGCAAGGTCGTGCTGCGCGTGTTCGTCCGCGCCGATGGGCGACCCGACGCGGTCGAGGTCAAGGCCGGCAGCGGTTCGCCTCGGCTGGACGAAGCGGCGGTCCATGCGGTCCACCGCTGGAAATTCGTTCCCGCCCGGCGCGGCGCCGAAGCCGTCGGCGCCTGGGTCCTGGTCCCCATCGCATTCCATCTGAGAGGCTGACATGCAACAAACGCTGGGCTTTGCCCACTTCCTCACGCAAGCCGATGGCGTCGCACGCGTCGTCCTCGGCCTGATGCTCGTCGCCTCGATCGGCACGTGGTACCTCGTGCTCACCAAGGGCGCCCGGGCCTTTCGCATGCGCCGGCGCAGCGCGGCCTTTCTCGCCGCGTTCTGGGATGCGACCAATCTCGAGGCGGTCGCGCGGCGGGTGCGCGAAACCGGCACCACCGAGCCGTTTTCGCATCTGGTGCACCATGGCTTCACCGCGATCGAGCAGCACGCCCGCCATTGCAGGGGCGGCGACGCCCAGGAGGTGGCGCTCATCGACTCGGGCCCGGCGGAGGAACTGCTTACCCGCGCCTTGAAGCGGGCGATCGAAGAAGACCGAACCCGCCTGGAATTCGGGCAGACCTTCCTCGCCACCGTCGCCTCGAGCGCGCCTTTCGTCGGCCTGTTCGGCACCGTGTGGGGCATCTACCACGCGCTGATCGCCATCGGCGTGTCGGGCCAGGGCACGCTCGACAAGGTCGCGGGTCCGGTCGGCGAGGCCTTGATCATGACCGGCATCGGCCTGGCGGTCGCCATCCCGGCCGCGATTGCCTACAACGCATTCGGCCGCGCCAACCGCAACGTGCTGTCGCAGCTCAATTCGTTCGCCTACGACGTATTTGCCTTCCTGGCCACCGGCATCAAGACCTCGCCGATGCTGACCGACGCGCGTGCCACCAGCGACAAGGTGATCGCCCTGGCGCGCGCGCAGGGCATGGGCGGCGATGACCCCGCGGCAGCGGCGCAGGGTATGCGTTTCGCGCGCTGAAGGGCACGGCAATGGCCTTCGCAAGTCTCGACTCCGGCGACGACAACACGCCATTGGCGGAGATCAACATGGTGCCGTTGATCGACGTGATGCTCGTGCTTCTCATCATCTTCATCGTCACGGCGCCGCTGCTCACGCACGCGGTCAAGGTCGATCTTCCCAAAGCTGTGTCGGCGCCCGACCTGGCCAGGCCGCAAAGCGTGCAGCTTTCCATCGACGCCGACGCCCGCCTCTACTGGAACGGCGATGGCATCGATGCGCAGCAGCTCGCGGCCCGGCTCGGCGCGGCCGGCGCGCTGCCCCTGCCGCCGGAACTGCACATCCGGGCCGCCCGCACCACCCCGTACGAGAAGATCGCCCAGGTGATGTCCGAGGCCGCGCGCCACGGGGTGGCCAGGATCGCTTTCGTGACCGACCCGACACCTGCGCAATAGACCGATACCGCTGCATTACTCGTAGCCCAACCACCAAGCAAAGATTTCATTCACCACGGCAAGCCAGGCGTTACCCCAGCCAGCCACAACATCAAGGAGATAGTTCTCATGTTGTACGCCCCTGGGCTCGCGAAACCGTCCGTTGCCGCCGCGCTCGCCGCGCTCGGTCATTGCGGCCTTGCCCTCGCCGCTGACGCGGCACTCCCGCAGGTCAACGTTCAGGCGCAGGCCGAACGGGCCGACGGCCCGGTGGAAGGCTACCGCGCCACCCGCTCGGCCACGTTCACGAAAACCGATACGCCCCTGAAGGAAGTGCCGGCGTCGGTCAGCGTCGTGCCGGCCGATCTCATGAAGGACCAGGCGATGCAGAGCATGGCCGACGTCCTGCGCTACGTGCCGGGCGCGACCGTCCATCAGGGCGAAGGCAATCGCGACCAGGTGATCCTGCGCGGCAACAGCACCACGGCGGACTTTTTTGTCGACGGCATCCGCGACGACGCGCAGGTCTTTCGCGACCTCTACAACCTGGAGCGCGTCGAGGTCCTCAAGGGGCCCGGCGGCATGGTCTTCGGCCGCGGCGGCGCCGGCGGCGTCGTCAACCGCGTGACGAAGAAGCCGGTATTTCGCCCTGTCGGCGAGGCCAGCGTCACCCTCGGCAGCCACAGTCAGCTGCGCAGCACGGCCGACCTGGGCAACAAGCTGGGCGACTCGGCGGCCTGGCGCCTGAACGCGATGGCCGAGACCGCCGACAGCTTCCGCGATGGCGTCGACATGAAACGCTACGGGATCAATCCGACCTTCACCTGGACGCCGGGGGCGCAGACTTCGCTGACGCTCGGTCTCGAGCACGTGCGCGACGAGCGCACCGCGGATCGGGGCATTCCATCGCGCAATGGCCTGCCGTTCGAAACGGGCCGGGGCACCTTCTTCGGCAACGCTGGCCAGAGCGAGGCCCGATCGACGGTGGACAGCGCCTCGGCCGTGCTGGACCATGAATTCGGCCCTGGCCTGCAATTGCGGAACAGCTTGCGCCTGACGCACTACGACAAGTTCTACCAGAACGTGTATCCCGGCAGCGCCGTCACGAACCAGGGCACGATGTCCATTTCGGCCTACAACAACGCGAACGACCGGACGAACGTCTTCAACCAGAGCGATCTCACGGCCAGGTTCAGCGCCGGCGGATTCGAACACACCCTGCTGGCGGGCCTCGAACTCGGGCACCAGAGCAGCACCAGCCAGCGCAAGACGGGCTTTTTCGGCAGCACGCCGGGCACCATCAGCGGGATTGCGGCGGATGCGCCCTTTGCCGAGGCGACCCGTTTCGATTTCAGGACCACGGACGCCAACAACAAGGTGACGTCGGACGTCGCCGGCCTGTATCTGCAGGACCAGGTGGCGCTGGCAAAGAACTGGAAGGTGCTTGCGGGCCTGCGCTACGACCAGTTCAAGGTCGATCTGGACGACCGCCGCACCACGACGACCCCGATCGATCTGCGCCGCACGGACAAGGAAGTGAGCCCGCGGCTGGGCGTGGTCTGGACGCCGGACCCCGCGTCCACCTACTACGCCAGCTACAGCTACGCGTTCCTGCCCTCCGGCGAACAGTTGAGCCTGGCGACGAGCACGGCGGATCTGGCGCCGGAAAAGTCCATCAACTATGAAGTGGGCGCGCGCTGGGACATCGTGCCGCAGCTCACCTTGTCGGCGGCCGCCTTCCGTCTGGACAAGGACGACGTGCGCGCGAAAGATCCGTCGGGAAGCGGCCTGTTCGTGAAAACCGGGCAGCAGCGCACCACGGGGGTGGAACTGGGACTGCAGGGCGAGGTGCGGCCGAACTGGCAGGTCTACGGCGCCTATGCGCACTTGAACGCGCGGGTGACCCAGGCGTTGAACAGCGGCACCGACGCGAACGCGGCCGCCATTCCCGCCGGGCGCAAGATCGCATTGGTCCCCGAAAACATGCTGTCGGTGTGGAACCGGTTCCATCTTGGCGCCGGCTGGTCCGCGGCGCTCGGCGTGATCTACCAGTCCGCGTCCTACGCCTCGATCAGCAATGCGGTGAAGCTGCCCGCGTTCACACGCGCAGACGGCGCCGTGTACTACACCTTGCCAGGCGGCAAGACGCGCGTCGCGTTGAATCTCGAAAACCTCTTCAACAAGAAGTACTATCCGACGGCCGATGGCGACAACAACATCAGCGTCGGGGCTCCGCGATCCGCGCGCCTGACATTCACCACGGCGTTCTAGCAGCCCCGACGAGATTGCCGGAGTGAAGCGTTGTTTGATGTGAATCAAATCAGGGGCAGCAGCTAAGGTTTCCCCTCGGTCTGGTTCCAACGCCAGGTTCCAACATACGGCTTCCGCGGCCGCCAAGCGGCCGCGCCTATCTCAGCGATCTTCACCAGGGGGAGCACGTATCCCCGCGAACAAAGGGGATTCCCATGTCATTCATTGCCAAACTCGCGAGCGCCGCGCTTGCGGCGACCCTCGCCACCACCGCAGCCGCACAGATGTCCGGCGACGTGATCAGGATCGGTTTCATCACGGACATCTCCGGCGTGTACAGCGACCCGGATGGAATGGGCGGCGTCGAGTCGATCCGCATGGCGATCGCGGACATGGGCGGCGCCATCAATGGCAAGAAGATCGAGCTGCTGTTCGCGGACCATCAGAACAAGGCGGACATCGCGGCCACCAAGGCCCGCGAATGGTTCGACCAGCAAGGCCTGGACATGCTGATCGGCGGAAGCAACTCCAGCGTCGCGCTGGCGCTGGCCGGCATCGCGCGCGAGAAGAAGAAGCCCTTCATTCCGGTGGGCGCGGGCAGTTCGGTCCTGACCAACCAGCAATGCAGCCCCTACACGGCCCATTGGGCCTACGACACCGTGGCCCTGGCGCGGGGTGTCGGGCAGGGCGTGGTCAGCAGCGGTTCCAAGGACTGGTACCTGCTGGTGACGGACAACGTGTTCGGACAGTCCATGCAGACCGACCTGACGAGCGCCGTCACCGCCCGGGGCGGGCGCATCGTCGGTTCAGTGAAGCACCCGCTCGGCAGCAACGACTTTTCGTCGTTCCTGCTGCAGGCCCAGAGCAGCAAGGCCGGTGTGCTGGGACTGCTGAACGCGGCCGGCGACACCATCAATTCGATCAAGGGCGCGCGGGACTTCGGCGTCGACAAGTCGATGAAGCTGGTGGCGGTGCTGCTGTTCATCAACGACGTGCACGCCGTCGGATTGCCGCTGTCGCAGGGCATGCTGCTCACCGACACCTGGTACTGGAACCAGGACAATGCTTCGCGCGCCTGGAGCCGCCGGTTCTTCGAGAAGATGAAGCGCATGCCGTCTTCCATCCAGGCCGCCGATTATTCGGCCGCCCTGCAGTACCTGCGCGCGGTCAAGGCCACTGGCAGCGATGACGGCGACCGGGTCATGACCCAGCTGAGGAACACGCGCTTCAATGACCTGTTCATGAAGGACGGCTACCTTCGCCAGGATGGCCGGGTCGTGCACGACATGTACCTGATGCAGGTGAAGCAGCCCCGCGAATCGAATGAGCCCTGGGACTACTACAAGGTGGTCGGCACGGTCAAAGGCGAACAGGCCTTCGTGACCAAAGCAGAATCCAAGTGTGAGCTTTGGAAGTGATGGCCGGGCTGGTCCCCCATTGACTGCCTGAGCCAGCGGCAGCGGCACCCGCTGCGCGGGGCGCGGACGGCGAGCGCATGCTCAGCGGCCGTCTCTCAATGATTGCGCGTACCGCCGCTCACCAGAGCGCCGGGTGACGCAACTCTTTCGCTTCTATCGCGCCCGCAATTGCCGGCCGTTGACCGCGGGCTTGCACCGATCGCGGATAATTTGCACAGTGAATATCGCCGCTCGAAAGCATTGAGACCACAAAAAGGACATGCAATCGAAAAGGACATGAATTGAAAAGCTCGGAAGAGGCGAAACCCGAAGAAAAAAAGGACCGTCAGTATGTGACGGCACTTGCCCGCGGTCTGGACGTGCTCCGGTGCTTCGACGCCGCCCGGCCCAGTTTGAGCACCGCGGAAATTGCGAGGCTGACGGGACTGCCGCAACCGACGGTATGGCGCCTGTGCCACACCCTGATCCAGGAAGGCTACCTGGCCCGGTCGGACCGAAAAGACAAGCTTCGCCCCGGGATCCCGGTGTTGAGCCTGGGATACGCCGCTATTGCGGCTACGCCCATCGCGGAACTGGCTCGGGCCGATATGCAGGAGATCGCGACACGCCACCAAGGCGCGGTTTCACTCGGCACGCGCGACGGGGACGGCATGATTTATCTGCAGCGCTGTCAAGGCTCGCAGATCATTCTCAAGGACATGCGGGTGGGCTCGCGGGTTCCGCTGCTGTCGTCGGCCACCGGCTGGGCCTATATTGCGGGCCTTCGGGAGGCCGAACGCAAGGTGTTGTTCAATGAGCTGCGCCGCTCGGACCCCAAGATGTTCGAGAAATTCATCCCGGAAATCACGCACGCCCTGGAGGGATACGCTCAAACCGGGTACGTCGTCAACATGGGCTCTTTTCATGCCCAGATCAATTCCATCGCGGTGCCTGTCGCATCGCAAGACGGCTCCGTCCTCCTATCGCTGAGTTCCGGCGGTATCCATGAATTGTTCAACGCCAGAAAGCTCAAGGCCGTAGGCGCGGACCTGAAGAAATTGGCCGTCCAGCTCAGCGCGGCTCTCACCGCGCAGAAAACCGTCGTGTAGCTGAACGGACGGGCAGGCAAGCCCCGCCCCGCATTCAATCGGTCGGCTCGATGTTGCTTGCCTTGGCCACCGCGCGCCAGCGCGCCAGGTCGGCGTTGATCATGCTCGCGAACTCTTCGGACGTGTTGCCCTCGGGGTTGACTTCGAGCGCAGTCATCCGCTCCTTGAAGGCCGCCGACTTGGCGATGCGGTTCACTTCGTTCTGCAGCTTGCGCACGATCGGCATCGGCGTGCCGGCCGGCGCCATCAATCCCATCCAGCTGCCCATTTCCAATCCCGGAAATCCCGCTTCGCCGACCGTCGGAATGTTGGGATAGGCCGCCAGCCTTTCGCGCGAGGTCACCGCCAGGCCGCGCACCTTGCCGCCCTTGAGCGCGCCCGCCACCGGTCCCGCATCCGCCATGGTCATCAGGACCTCGCCCGTCATCACTGCGGTCACCGATTGGTTGGTCCCCTTGTAGGTGATGTATTCCCCTTGGGTGCCGGTCTGGGTCTTGAACAGTTCGAACGCCAGCTGAAACAGCCCCGCCGCGCCGGCGAAGTTGGACTTGCCGGGATTCTTCTTGAGGTAATCCACCAGATCTTTCGCCGATTGGTGCGGCTGCGACGCGCCGACCACAAGGATCAACGGATAGGTGACCGCCGTCGATACCGGGACGAAGTCGCCAAGCGCGTAGGGCAGCTTCTTGAACATCACCGGGTTGGTGGTGAACATCGAGCTGGGCGCGAACAG
>DATMBW010000026.1:0-2537 GCA_035559095.1 Ramlibacter sp. | reverse complement strand
TGGCCGGGGTGATCCTGCTGGTGTTCTTCCTGTTCAAGTACTTCGGCGGCGATCCGGCGGAGATCCTGGGCGGATTGCAGGCAACGGCCGAGCAGATCGAATCCATCCGCACCCAGCTGGGCCTGAATCGCCCGGTCTGGCAGCAGCTCTGGCTCTTCGTCACCAAGATAGTCACCTTCGACTGGGGCCACAGCTGGGCCACCAACGAGTCGATCGCCGACATCTTCCGTAGCCGCCTGCCGGCCACGCTGACCATCATGATCCCGATCCTGGTGCTCGAGGTGGTCCTGGCCATCGTGTGCGGCATGGCGGTCGCTTACGTGAGGGGCAGCCTCACCGACCGGGCCGTCATGATCGTTTCCACGGTTGCCCTGTCGATCAGCTTCCTGGTTTACGTGATCGTCGGGCAATACCTGTTCGCCTTCCAGCTCGGCTGGTTCCCGGTGCAGGGCTGGAGCCACAGCCTCTGGACCAACCTCGCGGTGTACGCACCGTTGCCGGTGTTCCTGGCCGTGCTGGTGAGCCTGGCGCCCCACACGCGCCTGTACCGCAGCTTCTTCCTGGACGAGATCGGTCACGACTACGTGCGCACCGCGCGCGCCAAGGGCGTGGGCGAGAACGCCATCCTGTTCAAGCACGTGCTGCGCAATGCCATGATCCCGATCCTGACCAACGTCTCGACGCAGTTGCCGGGCGTGTTCATCGGGTCGTTCCTGATCGAGGTGTTCTTCTCGGTGCCGGGCCTGGGCCGCGAGGTCTACCAGGCGGTGGGGCGCAGCGACTACCCGGTGATCCAGGCGGTCACCATCTACCTGGCCGCGCTCACCATGGTGATCAACCTGGCCACCGACCTGCTCTACAAGTGGGTCGATCCGCGGGTGACGCTGCGATGAGCGCGACGCCACCGTTGCAAGCTGCGCCGCTGGCGGCGTCCGGGTTGCCGGCGCTGCCGCATTCGCCCAATGTCTGGGCGCAGGCCTGGACCCGATTGCGCCGCGATCGGGTGGGCATGGCCTCGCTCTGGGTGGTGCTGGCCTTCGGGGTGCTGGTGCTGCTGGCCCAATTGCAGCAGGTGGGCGCCGACTGGCAGCGCGAAGTCGCGACGCCGTTCGCGCCGCCGCACGTGGTGGGGCGCGTCGCCGACAGCGCCGAAAAGGCCGTCGTCGACGCAGGGGCCGCAGCCAACGTCGACTTGAGCGACGTCGATCCGCTGGCCCCGCGCTACCGGGAATGGGCCGAGCGCGCCGCCCGGGTGCAGACCGAGGTCGTCGTGAAATCGACCACGCTGGCGTTCGGCGCCGACCGCATGGGCCGCAGCGTGCTGGCCAAGGTGATCAAGGGCGCGCAGGTTTCGATCATGGTGGGTGTCGCGGCGGCGCTGCTGGCGACCCTGATCGGCACCGCCCTGGGCGCCCTGGCGGGGTTCTTCGGCGGCCCGGTGGACGACTTCCTGGAGTGGGTCTACAACGTGTTCACTTCCGTGCCTTACATCCTGCTGATCTTCGCGCTGGCGGCCCTGTTCAAGTCCGGCCCGCTGGCCAGGCAGTTCGGCAACGGCGTCTGGCCCGTGGTGATCATCCTGGGCGCGGTGGGCTGGACCGGCATCTACCGGCTGGTGCGCGCCGAGTACATCAAGCACCGCTCGCGCGAGTATGTGCGCGCTGCCGAGGCGATCGGCGCCAGCGCGTACTCGCGCATGTTCGGCCATATCCTGCCCAACGTCAGCCACGTGGTGCTGGTGCAATTGAGCCTGCACGTGGTGGGCTTCATCAAGGCCGAGGTCATCCTGTCGTTCCTGGGCCTGGGTGTTCCGCTGGACATGGTGAGCTGGGGCACCATGCTGGCCGAGGCGCAGACCGAGCTGGTGCTGGGCATCTGGTGGCAACTGGCCACCGCGACGCTGTTCATGGCGACCTTCGTCACGGCGTTCGCGCTGCTGACCGATGCCTTGCGCGATGCGATGGACCCGAAGCTGAGATGAAACTCGCTTACCCGAAACTTGTCATTCCGGGCTTGACGGAGCCTGCCCCGGGCTTGATCCGGGGGCATCCAGGCTGTCTTGACGGCAGTTGCAGACATGGATTGCGGGTCAAGCCCGCAATGACAGCGCGGGGGTTGTCATCCCGGACTCGATCCGGGATCCAGGCATGTCATGGGCCGCGATGGATTGCGGATCAAGCCCGCAATGACAGCCTATGCCTTTCATGCTCGCGAGTGGCGCGAAGCGTAATGCATCACTGAGATGAACCCTACGACCTCCCTGATCGAAGTGCACGACCTGAAGGTGGCATTCCGCACCGGCAAGACCGAGCTGCATCCGGCGGTTGACGGTGTCAGCTTCGACATTCCGGCCAACACCACGGTGGCGCTGGTGGGCGAATCGGGCAGCGGCAAAAGCGTCAGCGCCATGAGCATCGTCGGGCTGCTGCCGGACAACGCGGTGATCGGCGCCGACAGCCGCGTCCTGTACCAGGGCGCCGACCTGTTGCGCGCGCCGGCCGAGCGCATGCGGCGCCTGCGCGGCAAGGAGATCTCGG
>DATMBW010000025.1:0-7359 GCA_035559095.1 Ramlibacter sp. | reverse complement strand
GCCGCCTTGCGGTGCTCGCCCAGCACCCGCTGGTAGCAAGCCAGCCACGCCGCGTCGTCGGCGTTGGGCAGCGGCGCGTCGGCGCGCCTCAGGCCCGGCCCGAAGTGCAGCTGCTGCGTATCCCATTCGACCGACCGCTGGGGCGTGAGGATGGCCCAGCGCGTCTGCGGCGAGCGGCGGGCGAACCACGGCGCCGCCGCTTCGACGATGTGGTGCGCCGGATCGAACCAGGCCAGCTGCAGCGGATTGGCCTCGCCCTCGTTCACGGTGCGAAAGCGCAGGAACGCCTTCATCTTGTGAATGTCGCGCCGCACCGCCTGGCCCATCTGATGGGCGTGCAGCATGTCCGCGTCCAGCGGGTTGTGGCGCAGCCCCGGCTCGTGCACCAACCGCCACAGCAGCCGGTACAGCAGCGCGAAGCGCGCCGGGTCGCTGTGCAGCACGACGATCTCGCACAGCCGCAGGAACGACGCCGGCACGATGGCCGAAGCGGCCTTGGGCACGCCGCGCGGACGGCTGTCGTCCGGGGCGGCGGGATCGGTGAACAGGTCGCTGTTCTGCGCGGGCTCGGTCTGCCACTGCACGGCCTCGGGCGGCACCTGGTGCGCCAGCAGCGCGCCGGCCTCCTCACGGAAGCCCGCGACGTCGGTTTCGCTGGCCAGCCGTGCTTGCATGTCAGGTTCCTTTGGCGCGCAGTGCAGGTGCCGTCATGGTCTCATTCGCATCGGGCCGGTCAATGGCGCGCCGCCTTGGCGCGCGCCAGGCGCCTGGCGTTGGCGGTGGACGCGCCGTGCACCGGCTTGAGTGCCGCGCCGGCCAGCCGCGCCGTGTCGCCGGCGATGCGTGCTTGCGTATGGGCCGAGCGGGTGAGCGCGTTGTACAGCCGGTTCTGGCGCGACAGCGCTTCGCCGAAACTGCGGCTGGTAGCCAGCGCGTTCATCGCGCCCAGGCTGGCAAACCATTGCTGCCAGGCGCGAGCCATCAGCGCGTAATTGGTGGACTGCAGGCGCGTGGCGACGGCCAGGCCCGATTCCGCGGCGGCCCTGACCTTCTCGCTGCCCATCAAGGCGATCTCACGCACGTCGCGCGGGCTGGGGTTGGCGCCGGCGCGCGCGAGCTGGCCGACCCGCGACCCGACGACCTGTCCGGACGAGGCAAGCATTTCGGTCGCTTTCACGGCGAGGTCCGCCCATAGCAGGACGGGATTGAACAATTCGGGGTGAATCATGTAGTGGTGCATGGAGGCACTCCTCTGGGGGCTCGTATAAGTTGATGAGTGTGTGGTGCTTCGGCCGTGGCGCCGGTTGCGGCGCCGCCGGAACGGTTGTGCGTCACGCGCGGTGGGTCCGAGGACTGGCGCGCTTGCGCTGCGTGGCATGGTTCTCCATGACCAGGTACAGCAGCGCTGCCGCCATCAGCGGGACGATGTAGTAGATCGCCCGGTAGCCCAGCAGGGCGGCCAGCAGCCGTCCTTCCGGGATAAGGTGCGACAGCAGCGCCAGGAAAACGAACTCGAAAACGCCCAGCCCCGCCGGCACGTGGGCGATGACACCGGCGATCGCGCCGATCAGGAGTACCGTGAGCACGTCGGTATAGGGCACCTTGTGCATCAGCAGCACGTAGATCACGCCGGCCATCAGGCTCCAGTTGACGCAGGAGATCGCCATCTGCACCACGGCCATGCGCCACGGCGGCAGGTACAGCTCGTGGCCGCGCACGGTCCAGATCCGGTCGCCGGAACGCACGCAGGCAACGATGTAGCCCAGTGAGACGATGATCAGCCCGATGCCCAGCCACTGCAGGCCGTGGTTGCCCATCTTCCAGCTCGGAGGCAGTTGCAGCGGCCAGACCAGGAACAGCACGCCGGCCAGCAGTTTGTAGCCCAACCAGTTGGTGAGCATGCTCATCGAGACCACGCGCGTGATCACGCCCTTGCCCAGCCCCAGGCGCGAGTACAGGCGGTAGCGGAAGGCAACGCCGCCCACCAGCGAGCCGATGCACAGGTTGAAGGCGTAGCTGATGAAAGTTACCGCCATCACCGTACCGGTGGCCAGGCCGTGGCCCGTATAGCGCCGTCCGATCAGGTCGAAGCAGCTGTACAGCAAGTGGCTGCCGGCGGCGAGCAGCACCGCGGCCAGCAGCACCGGGCCCGGTGTGTTGCGCACCGAGTCCAGCACGTCCTCCCAGTCGATGTTGCGCGCATAACGCACCAGCAGCAGCGCGACGACCGCGAAGAACAGCAGCGACAGCGCGCGCCTGACCCACGGCCACCACGGGTGATGGCTGCCCGTGCTTGCGCGCTGCGGCGCGGCGCGGCGCGGCCGCGGCTTGACCAGCGCGTTGCGGGGCAGGGTGCGGGTGGCCACGGCTCACTCCTTGCCACCCTGGTTGGAATAGGCGTGGCGCAACCGGCTGGCCAGCGCCGGCAGCAGCCGCGGCACGTGGCGCGGCTGCCATGTCGCCCAGCCGGGGTAAAGCCGGGTCAGGTGGTAGACAAGGAAGCTGGTCACCACGTGCCAGCCGCGCATCGGCGGGAGCTGCTCGACTTCGACGCTTCTGCAGCTTTGGTGCGTCAGCTGGTCCAACCGCTGGAACAGGTCCTGGTTGAAGGCGCGGTCCAGGATGATGACGTTGGCCTCCAGGTTCAGCGCCAGGCTCAGCGGGTCGAGGTTGCTGGAGCCCACGGTGGCCCAGTCGTCGTCCACCAGCGCGATCTTGCCGTGCAGCGGCCGCTCGCAGTACTCGTAGATGCGCACGCCGGCGTGCAGCAGATGGCGATAGAGCATGCTCGCCGCGGTCTTGACGATCGGCATGTCCGGTTGGCCCTGCAGGATCAGGCGCACGTCGACGCCGCGCCGGGCCGCTTCGCGCAGCTCTTTCATGAAGCGGTAACCGGGGAAGAAATAGGCGTTGGCGATGATCACCCGCTTGCGCGCGGTGCTGATGGCGTCGCGGTACTGCCGCTCGATGTCGATCTGGTGGTCGCCGTTGTCGCGCACCACCAGCATGGCGGTGGCGGATCCGACCGAGGGCAGGTTGTCGGGACTGGTGCGCAAGCGTCGTCGCCTGCGCCACCAGTGGCGGACGCGCTGGTAGCGCTGGCCCTGCGCCAGCGCCGCGTGCGTGAACCGGTGGATCTCGGCCACCAGCGGGCCGCGTATTTCAACCGAGTAGTCCTGCTTGGCCTCGGGCCCGAAGTCGGCCAGGTGGTCGGCCGAATAATTGATGCCGCCGACGAAGGCCACGGCGCCGTCGACCACCACGATCTTGCGGTGCATGCGGCGCAGCACGTTGACCCGCCAGCCCAGCAGGCGCTTGCCGGGGTCGAACACGTGGATGCGCACGCCCGCCTCGGCCAGCGAGCCGACGAAGTCGTCCGACAGGTCGGGCGAGCCGAATCCGTCCACCGTCACATCGACCTGCACGCCGCGCCGCGCGGCTGCCACCAGGGCCCGGTGCAATTCCAGCCCCACCTTGTCCTCGAACAGGATGAAGGTCTCCAGGACCACTTCCTGGGCCGCGCCGGCGATACAGGCGAACACGCGCGGGAAGAACTCCTCGCCGTTTTCGAGGAGGCGGATGTCGTTGCCTGCGATCCATCTCGGTTCCATGGGCGCGTTCCTAAAGATGGATTTCCGCGGCCAGCGGCGCATGGTCCGAAAGATGCGACCAGGGCCGGCGCGGCAGCACCACCGGCAGGTGGACCGACGCGTTGCGCACGTAGATGCGGTCCAGCGACAGCAGCGGAAAGCGCGCGGGAAAGGTCTTGGCCGCGGCGCCGTAGGCGGTGACGAACACTTCCTTCAGGCCGGTTTCGCGCCACAACAGGCCGTGCGCGCGGCGGCGCCAGTCGTTGAAGTCGCCCGCCACGATCAGGGGTGCCTGCGCCGGCACTTCGGTGCGCACGATCTGGCACAGCAGGTCGAGCTGCTGCGCCCGGTGCGCCTCGGCCAGGCCCAGGTGCACGCAGATGACATGCACATCCTGGTCACGCCCGGGCACGCGCAGCACGCAATGCAGCAGGCCGCGTTTTTCGGGGCCGGCGACGGACACGTCGTGGTTCTGGTCGTGGATGATCGGAAACTTGGACATCACGGCATTGCCATGGTGCCCCCTGGGATAGACCATGTTGCGGCCATAGGCGAACTCCGGCCAGATCTCGTCGGCCAGGAACTCGTAGTGCGGCGCCTCGGGCCAGCCGTTGATCTTCTTGCCCAGGATTTCGTGCGTGCCCTGTACCTCCTGCAGGAACACGACGTCGGCGCCGACCTTGCGCACGGCATCGCGCAGCTCCGGCAGGATGAACTTCCGGTTGAAGGTGGTGAAGCCCTTGTGCGTATTGACTGTCATCACGGTCAACGGCGGGGCGGTGGCCGCGGTGTCGGTCATTGGGTTCCCGGGAACACTTGGATGAAGGTAGTCTTTTCTTGTACTGCCGGGCTCCCAGCCAAGGTGTAGGACAGGGCGCAGTTTCTTTGTCCCACGCGGTGGCTTGGTGGTGTGCTACTTCAGGCGTGGCGCGCGCTGCGACCGACTTGACTGGGCTGCCAATGCTGTAGGACGGCGACCCGCACCGCGGAAGACTTATGCTGACGGCCGTGCCAGCGCTTTTCCGGTTTTGCGTGTGCGCGCCGGCCGCGCTTTGCTCGCCACACGGCGGCGCGGAACTTACACTGCGAGCTCATGCCCATGAATATCGTCAAGCAAGTGCTGATCCCTGCCGTGGCCGCAACCGCGGCGCTGGCTGCCGGTGCTGTCGACCTGCGGCCGGCCGGCGCTTTCGTTCAAGGCGGCGTGGCCGAACACCAGGGCTACAGCGCCACCGCCGGCGTGGTGTGGCCCTGGTCGTGGCAGCACGACTTCGGCAGCACCCAGTTGACCGGCCTTACCGAAGCCTATGTCGCGCATTGGAATGCCCGCGGCCCGACCGGGCGGCAGTCCTATACCCAGCTCGGAGTGGTCCCCATCGTGCGCCTGCGCTTCAACGGCGGCCTCTCGCCCTGGTTCCTCGAGGGCGGGATCGGTGTTTCAATCATGGACAAGAGGTACCAGACCGAGTCCAGTGAATTCAGCACCAAGTTCAATTTCGTCGATGTGATCGGCGTGGGCCGCAACTTCGGCGCCGGCGGCCGGCAGGAACTGAGCCTTCGCTTGAGCCACATCTCGAACGGCGGCATCAAGGAGCCCAATCCCGGCGAGAACTTCCTGCAGCTGCGCTACGCCGTGCGCCTGTGAGCGTGGCTGGGGCCGAGGCGTTACTTCGGGCGGGGATCCCTGCGTTGGCTTTCGGGCGCACGCAGGCGGCCCGCGCGCAGTTCGTCTACCGCCGCCGCCACTGCGCGCGCCACATTGCGCACTTCTTCCTGGACACTCCTGTCGGCATCGAGCGCGTCGTGGCTGAGCGCGTAGGGCTGGTAGTAACCGATGTAGCGGTCCAGCCGCGAGCGCCGGCCCGCGTCGATCAATCCCATCCAGTCCAGCCAGTCGCACAGCGCGCGCCGCACGTCGTCGGTGCCTGCGACATCGCCATGCACGACCACGCCGTAGGTCCGGTCCGCCAGGTGCTTGGGGTAGTCCCAGCCCTTGAGCTCCAGGGCCTTGGCCTCATCGGGTTTCTTGCCGTGGGTGCTGGTGGGATCGGGATTGCCGCCGTCGGCGCAGACCAGGCGGTCCATCATCAGCTTGAGAGGGCTGGCGACCTGATACCAATACACCGGGGTCAGCAGGATGACACCGTGGGCGCGCACCCACATCTCGTAAATCTCGTTCATCCAGTCGCCGGTCTGGCGCAGCGCGTGGTTGGGATAACAGCTGCAAGGCCAGTGGCACAGCGGCATGGCGGTGGAAACGCAGCCTTTGCACGGATGGATGTGGCGGTCGAAGTCGGACGTGACGCGGCTCAGGTCCAGCAGTTCCACTTCCATTCCTTCGCCCTGCAGCACCGCTCGCGCGATTTGCACCAGCCGGAAGGTCTTGGAGATTTCGCCGGGGCAGGTGCCGTCGTTGCGCGACGACCCGCACACCAGCAGCACGCGTGACGGGGTGCCCGGCCGCGACCACTCGTGCTGCGCGGCGATGAGCTTGTCGCGGGTTTCGCGCCACTCGATCGAGAGCTCGTACTCGGGGTCGGCAAAACCGGGACCGGCCTTGCGCGTCAACGGCGCCTTGCGGCCCTCGTCGTAGGCGTCCCAGGCGATCTCTTCCAGTCGGGCCAGGGCTGGGCTTTCGCCCTGGTAGGCCGGATCGAAGAATGCTTGCATGAAGCGCTCGCGGAATGCATCGCGCGCCAATGGGGCCGGCGCCTGGCCTTTGCGAACGGTAGCCATGAGCCAGTGTAGAGCGCGGCGCGCGCGCTTGGGCTCAGCCACGGGCTGCTGGCGCCGATGTCCTACAGCTGTCGTCTTGGCCGTCCGATAAATGCGCCACCGTGCCGAACCTAAGTTGGAGTACGTCCCACCTTCGGGGCTCGCATTACTTCAGCTTCAAGCAAAGGATCGATCATGAAAAAGTCCCATGCCCATCTGCCGATCTTGCTGGCCGGCCTGCTGGCCGCCGCCGGCGCGCAGGCCCAGAGCACGCCGGCGGCCGGCAGCTCCGACCTGCCGCCCAAAGCGGGTGAAGCCAGCACCCAGACTCAGGGCGTGCCCAACGCCGCAACGACCAATTCGCCCGCGACCGAAGCGCCGGCGAACAAGGACGCGGTGCGCCAGGGCGCGCAAGGCATGGGCGCCGCCGCGGGAACCTCGAGCGTGGCGCCCAAGGCCGGCGAAGCCAGCACGGTCGTGCAGGGCAAGCCGAATGCCGACCCGAACATGCCGGTTGCCAAGACCCGCGCCGAGGTCGTCTCCGAACTGCTGGGGCGCCGGGCCGCGTTCGAGGCCCAGCGCCGCTCGACGAAGTCCTGATTCTGGCTTCAGGCCGCGGGGTGGCCGCCTGCGCCATGGTGGCGCCCGTGCCCGCGGCGAAGGGTCGCCGCGTCGAAGATCTTCTTCTGATCGGCCGATAGCGCCGCGTAGAACGTCTTCGTCGCATCGAAGCGCTTGTCCATCCGTGCCGCGCGCTCGGCTTGCAGCGCGCGCATGCGATCGATCCGCTCCGGTGTGGTGAGCTTCTCCAATTCACCGGGCTGCGGGCGCACGAAATTCGCGTCCGGCTTGAGCGCGGCCGTATAGGCGGTCCATGCGCCTTCCTGCGCGGGAGTGATCTGCAGCTTCTGCTTCAACTCGGCCAGCCGCCTGGCAACGCGCTCCTGCATCCGCGCCGGGTCGAAGCGGCCGTGTTGCTCGCGCGCCATGCCCGGCGCGGAGCCGGCAGCCGGTGGTGCGGGCGGCGTCTGCGCGTTGGACGCGAGCGCCAGTG